>JBMFPP010000169.1:0-5898 GCA_049969055.1 Armatimonadota bacterium
CTGTCAAAAAAGCCGCAATGGCATGCAGTTCTTCTGCAGAGTCGTTAATGCCGGGAACCACCGGAATGCGGAATACGATTTCGGCGCCGGAGGCCGCGAGGCGGCGGGCGTTGTCCAGAATGGGGCGGTTGTCCGCTCCGGTGGTTGAGAGATGCAGTTCCGGGGAGATAGCTTTGAGGTCGTAAAGGAAGAGATCGGTGAGCGGCAGAAGGCGTTCAAAAGCCTCCCAAGGGGCAAATCCGCAAGTATCAACGCAGGTGTGAAGGTCGGCGGCTTTTGCAAGTTTCAGGACGGCCTCGGCGAAATCGAGCTGGAGAGTTGGCTCCCCGCCCGAAAGGGTGATGCCGCCGCCGGATGCAGTGTAGTAACGGCGGTCTCGTTCAGCAGCCGCCAGCACTTCTTCTGCGGTCATCCAGCGCCCCGAGACTGCTCTGGCTTCTGCGGGGCAAACCTCAACGCATGCGCCGCAGGTTCGGCACAGTTCTCGGTTTAGGTATACCGGCGGTGCGCTTCGCAGTTCGACAGCACTGTTGGGGCATACCCGAATGCATCTGGCACATCCCGTGCATCGGTCCGCATGAAAAAGAAGTTCGGGATGCATGGACTGCGACTCTGGGTTGTGGCACCAGAGGCAGTTCAGCGGACAGCCTTTGAAGAAGACGGTAGTGCGAATGCCCGGGCCGTCGTGGAGGCAGAAGCGCTGAATGTTGAACACCAGGCCCGCGGTGGAACTGCTCTGGATACTTGCGGTACAGGGTGAACTGCTGGCGGTATCCTTCACAGGCCGTGCTCCGTGCGGGTGATGATTTCGTCCTGAAGTTCCGGCGAAAGGTTCACGAAGTAATCGCTGAAGCCACCGACTCGGACTACGAGGTTTCGGTACTGCTCCGGGTTTTCTTTGGCGCGGCGCAGGTCCTCTGCATTGAGAACGTTGATCTGCACCTGCTGGCCGCCGGCGGCGAAGAAGCCCTTTATAAGTGCCTCCAACTTGGATAAGGCTGTATCTCCGTTCAACAGAGACTTGGTGAAGCGCAAATTAAGCACATATCCGCTTTGATAGAGGCTGGAGTCGATCTTGGCGACGGAGTTGAGAACGGCCGTGGGTCCGTTTTTGTCGCGGCCCTGGCTTGGGCCAACCGAGTCGGCCAGTGGCGCACCGGCCGGCCTTCCGTCTGGGGTAGCGCCGACGTTCTGCCCGAACGGGATTCCGCGCACGAACACGCTTGAGCCGCCGCCGTAGATTCCGCCCCCGCGCCAAGTTCGGTACTTCATAAGCTCTGTGAAGAAGTGCTCCACAATCTCTTTAGCGATCGAGTCCACGCGGTCGTCATCGTTGCCGTATTTGGGGCACCGAAGCAGTTTCTGGCGCAGGTCTTCGAAACCCTCGAAGTTGGCGGACAGTGCGGCCAAAAGCTGGTCCATGGTTACTTCACGTTTCTCGTAGACGAGGATTTTGACGGCGGCAAGGGAATCGGCGGCGTTGGCAATGCCTTGTGTGAGCACCTGCGCATGGTTGTAGAGAGGTCCGCCGGCTTTGAAGTCCAGGCCTTTTTCGATACAGCCTTCGGTTAGGAGGGATCGGAGCGCATCCGGGGCGTGGTGGGCATAGACCTCTTGGGAGGTGTTGGCAGTATCAACGATGCGCTTGGTGAAGTGCTCCACCTGGGCTTTGTATGCGCGCATTAGGTCATCAAATGAGGTGAAGGTTCGCGGGTCGCCGGTGCGCGGACCGACCTGGCGCTTGTGAACGGGGCAGAAGCCGTTGTTAAGAGCAAGCTCCAGGCATTTCACCAGGCTGAGTTCGCCGTCTTCCAAGCCCATGTGGGACCTACCCTGGATGTCGATTTGGTTGCACCCGTTCATAGCGTAGTCGCGCGCGTGCTCCAGCGGTATGCCGAAGCGCTGGAGGGCGGGAATGACAGCTTCGTCGTTGTACAGGGCGGGCATGCCCACACCGGTTGCAATGCTTTCACAGGCGAGGCGCCACAGCTTGGCCGGGGTTTTGGGATGGACGCGCATGGTGAGGTTAGGCGCGCGGAATTGGTGCTTTTTGCACAGCTCCAGAATCATATAGCTGAGCTCGTTTGTAGCGTCTTCTCCTTCTGGGGTTTGGCCGCTTATGCACAGGTTCCAGGCGCGGACCTCCTCGAAGCGAAACCAGAGCTGTTCCAGCAGGTTGAAAGCCCCGTCGGGAGTAATCTCGCCGGAGTCGATACTGGCTTTGTAGAAGGGGTACATATACTGGTCGAAGCGGCCGGGCGAGTCGATTCCGTCGAAGCAGAAGAGGAGCCAGAAGGCCTGAAGCGCTTCGCGCCAAGTGCTGGCAGGGTTGCGCGGCACTCTGGAGCACACGCTGGCGATTTGAACGAGCTGGCGGCGCGTGGCCAGATCGGTTTCCCGTTCGGCGCGGCGGAGGGCTTCTTGGGCGAACCTATCACCGACGATGCACAGCGTGTCGCATGTAGCGCGGAGGGATTGGTACCACTGGCGCACATACTCTGGGGAGCCGTAGGGAGGGGGACCATCCGGCTGGGGAGGGGCATCCAGATCGAAACCGCGGAGCGAGGCTTGGCGCTCTACCTCTGCCTTAAGGCCCACGGCGCCCAAGCGGAGGGCTTTGCCGTAGTCTGGAAGGGTATGGCCGCCCCAACCGCCTGCCCAAAAGACTCCTTCGGCGCCTTCAAGGCCGCGCTCGCGGAGGGCGGCGGAGATTAGGGCTTGCGTTGTTCTGCCGTGGAAGTAGTTGAGAATCTCCTGGATGTGTTTGCGGACAGCTGGTTCGGTTTCGGTTTGCAAAAGCTCGCGGGCGAGGTCCTCGCGGCAGAAGACGCCGGAGCCGAAGTTGTATCCGGCAACGCACGGCTTCCATGGGTGGCCGACGAAGGTTTGCTCGGGATGAAGGTCAAGCGGCATTTCGAGCCAAGCGGCCTGGACGGCCAATGCTATTCTCAGCGGCTGAGCAAGGTGTTCGTTCTGCATGTACGAGCGGGCGAACGGCTCGCCCCAGTAGCTGTGAGGCATTAGCTTCCCTCCGTATGCAGAGATTTCAGCTATTAGTATAAGATGTGAGGCTGTGACTCAGCAAGGATGAAGACAGATGTTTGGAGGGAGCAGCTGGCACGAGTGGTGGTACGTTGAAGAGGCCGGATGCGCGGCGGATTCGGCTGTCAGTGCGGTTTGCGTGTGCGCGAGGTGCGCACGGCAGAGGCAAGCCCCGCGAAGAAGTTTTTGACCAGCACAAATGGGTGGATGAGGTAGTACGGCGCAACAGAGCGGCCTTCCGGGATTTTATACCGGTGGCGCATGTTTTCCGGCACTGGGAAGATGAGGTGGAAGAGGTAACGCAGGCGGGACGAACGGTCGGGGAGAACTCCAGCAAGCGTTATCCGCTTCCAGTATCTTCTCAAGGTTTCGACAGCTGAGCTTCTCTGGGTGTATTCGCCTTCCGGCGCCATGAGATCACGCATGTAAAGCGGTACTGATCCGCCGATCAGCGTCCCGGTATCCAGCGCCGGAGCGGATTCTGGAAGCCCGGGGATATCCAGGTTCCAAATGTTTTTAATCGTGGCCATCATTACAGAAACCACATTGGATATATCCCACCTACCGGCTGTGTCCCAAAACTCTTTCCAGTTGATGCGATCGCCTTCTTTGTGGACGGCAAGAGCCATGTCCACCATGAATTTTAGCGGGGGAATACCGGTTTCGAGATGCTGTGGATAGTGCACAGCGGTGTGGATGAGAAAATCAGTTGTGGACAGGCGGTAAAGGTTTCCTGAGTTTGAGTTAAGGGGAACCGCACGCTCCCATATTTCATTTGGGACAAGATTTCGCTTCTTACGCCTTTTGAGAAAGTTGGTGTGAATTTCCACACTGAAGGATCCGCGCCTGACAAAAGGCACTAGATGTTGGGCTCTTTCCAGTCTCATAAGAAGATCGAGCTCTTCGAACTCCGGTGAGTTGGGCGGTGTGCACCTCTGTTCCTGGGAGTAACCAAGTTCCGACATCGCCTTTACAGCGCGGTCCACGTCTGAGCGCGGTACGAGGAGGTCGAGGTCGGTGATCACGCGGCAGGCGATGTCGTCGTAGAGCCAGAGGATGGCTGCGGCACCTTTGAGGGCGATAACCGGCACGCCGTATTCGGCAAAGGCTTTGGCAATCTCCTCAAGCTGGTGGAGCGCCACAGCATTGCGCGCCGCCTGGCCGTAGTACCGCTGTGTAAGGTGGGCGACGATCTCCGGCGGCAGTGCATCTTCGTTTGAGATACAGCGGTAAAGCATCGGCTCCAGGCCGTGCATGGAGGCGAGGGCCAAGACCTCCTGAATGTGTTCACCTATGCCGTCCGGCAACCTTCTCTCCCCGGAATGAATCACCGAAGCGCAGATGGAGAAAAGGAGATCCGCAACTGCATCTGTTTTCAGTTTGACGTCTTCTATCATAGTTTGGAATACTCTCTGCCGCAGGCTGCGGTATTCTCTTCTCTAGCTGGCCCTCACCCCTGACCCCTCTTCTGCAGGCGGGCTGGCCCTCACCCCTGACCCCTCTCCCAGGTGGGAGAGGGGAACTTGGCTCCCTTTTCTCCGCAGTGGGAGAAGGGCCGGGGATGAGGGCTGGGTTTGCCATCATCCCTGACCCTTTCCCGCTTGTGGGAGAGGGAACCAGACCCTACCGAGCTGTATGCAGAAGCCGATTGGCAACAATTCGGGCCGCCTTGCGCAGAACTCTGCGCGCAAACCGAAGGAGCCCGATCCAGCAGGCGTAAGTGTTGTTGCTCCACGGAGAAAGCTTCACCCACAGCAGGCCGACAAGGCGCGGGATGCCTCGGTCCAGCCGCACCTTCCTGCCGTTTCTCTCCAGCGCAACCGCCCGACCGAGAACGCATTCGGCCGGGACGCGCTCGCATGGGCCGGGTGATGCATCTCCGCGAGTCAGGTAGACGAGCCTGCCGTTCTCCTCACAGCGCGCCACCACGCGGTGCACTACCACAAGGTCCCTGGAGGGCCGGTAAAAAGCAACGTCCCCCACACGCAGTGAGACTGGGTCAACCGGCTCGATAGTGAGAATATCTCCATCCCGGATGAGCGGGTGCATACTACGTCCGCCCGCCCGGAAGCGAAGCAAACTTCCGCGGGCGAACACCTCGCTTGAGAGGTCTCCGAAGTCCGCCCGCTTCAGCTTCACAGCATGTTCCTCACGAATTCAACAACGCTTTGATCGGGAACGAAGCCGAGCTCGTAGCAGGGCACCTCCTCCGCCACCTGAGCGAGGAAGTCTGTTACGAACTGCATACCCTCCTTGTCCCAGAACGGTGGGAAACATCGGACCAGGAGCCTGGATGCGGCGTCTACGGGCGAGATAGGCTTGGCGTAGTTGCGGTCTGCGTGGACGATGAAGAACACCTTCTCGAGAGGGGCGTTTCCGGGGTCGCAGACGTTGGCGTCTCCGTGCCAGGGCGTGCCGTAGATGCGGAGCTTTCCGTCCGTCCTGCGGACGATGATGCGGTCGTCGCTGAGGAGGGTGGCGCCGGTGGGCTTCCAGATGTTGGCCATGGTGCTTTTGCCGGCCCCGGACACGCCGGCGAACAGGACCCCTTTGCCTTCATCGACGACCCCGCAGGCGTGGATGATGACGCCTCTGCGGTGCCTGGATAGAAATGAAAGCATAACGATCTCGCCCAAGGGGTACCTGAACGGATCTACTCTCTGAGGGGTACTATGGACATCGGTATCCCGGCCGGACTCCAGCAATGTTGGGTGAACAAAAACCTGGCCGGTGGCGAATCCCTCATTTAGGACGGCAGTAAGTAGAGGCTTGTCACCGCTCCTGGCGGATCTTATAGGAATTGCAAAGGCACTGTCGATCCTGTAAAGCTTCCACGTCATACCGCCGTCGAAGAGC
>JBMFPP010000170.1:0-5878 GCA_049969055.1 Armatimonadota bacterium
GTGATGATTTCAGCGGACCCAATATCAACTTTTGATGCGGCGGCTACAGCGGCCTTAAGAGTGAGTTCCGGCACAGCAGGAACTCCAACATGGCCCATAAGGTACCGTTCTTTCTCTTTGGCGCCGATTTCGGCCCAAAAGAGGCAGGAAAGGCTGGAGTCTTCGGTAGCGAAAACCCTTCTGGCCCTGAGGGCGCTGAGGATCTCCGATGTGTTGAGCGCCGGAGCCCATACGCCGGTGCGGTGCTCCGTTTGGTTGCCGTAAAGGCCGGTGTGATTGTCTTCGTTAATTGTTGGAGCCAGGTGCCAGCCGTTATCCAGGGCGCGGATGTACCAAGGCTCGTTTTGAGCCGGGGTGGAGTAGTCTAAGCGGTACGGCACGAGGAGAGGCTGGAACTTGTATCCGCTTCCGATTTCTATGAGCGTGAAAAACTGATCCACCTCGGGTGCATATTGGAAGTTTGAGAACGGCGGCATAATGTGCGAGTACGAGTTTGGGTGATTGAATTGGCATACAACCGTTCCGCCGTCCACGGCCTGCGGATGTTCTTGCAACCAGAGGTACAGCGCCGAAAGAGATGGAGTAAGCAGGCTCTGGTACTGCGGGAGGAATCCGTAGGCGCCAGTGTAGTCGATACTGCCGATTACGTTGATGTGCCCGGCGGCGTCCGTCATGTGGCCTGTCCATTCAAATCCGCGGAGCGCCACAAAACTGCCCGGAGTGGTTGCAGAGAGGGCTTGGTTCAGAGTTTCGCCCCATTCATTTGGATTTTGATGCCGCAATCGGAGAGTGATGCCGAAAACCTCAGCGGCCGGCTGATTGTCCAGCGCGTAGGGCGACAGCTGTTCGGCGTGGTCGGTGACCGCGAGCACATGGAGCCCGCCGGGCCATAGGGCATGCTGGAAAGCAGTCAGCGGCGATTTGCTTTCTTTGTACAGAAGCGGAAACCACTGATGAACGGCATCGGAATAGTCTGTGTGGCTGTGCAGGTTGGCATGATAAACATTGAGGTTTTGTGCCCAGGCCGCACAGCACAGCGAGGAGAAGATGAGCGTGAGGAATGTTCGGATGCTCATGAGTCGGCCTTTCGTTCTTGTGTTCGCTGGGGTCCATCCGAAAACGATTTGGCTGTTGGCAAGTGTTATCCTGCATGCATGTGAGCTTTTGCAGTGCGGTTGACATGCGCTGGTGCGTGCGGCTATTATGCGGATGGCGCGGCAGTAGTTGGTTCTTTTCGGCCGGAGAAGCAGTTTACTTGGCTGATTTCGCTGGATTTTGAGATGATGGGAAAGGATAAAGCTTTGCGGGTAACGTTTATTGGGGCTTCGTCGGCACTGCCGACGGCTGATGAGGAAACGGCCGGTTTTGTGCTGAACGGTGTTCATCTCGTGGATGCGCCGTGTGGGGTTGTGCGTTCGCTTTTGCGGTGCGGCATAGATCCAATGGCTATCCGCACGGTTATATTCACTCATTTTCACCAAGATCACTACATGGGGCTTCCGCAGCTTTTGTTTTATCGGGGGCTTAAAGCGTCTTGGCAGGGCGGCTCAGAGCTTCTCACTTTGTATGGTCCAAGTGATATAGGGTTGGTGGTGAAGTTAACGAGGGAATTTTTGAGGGCAGAAGAGTTTCCGGTGGTTTGGCCGGAGTTAACCCACCAGGCGCTTAAACCCGGGGAAGTTGTGGCCTGTTCGGAGTATCGTCTGGAGACTGCGGAGGCGAGGCATGCGGTGGAAGATTTGTGCTATAGGTTTACGGATTTGGACAGCGGCGCAAGCGTTGTTTTTACAGGCGATACCGTTTACCACGAACCGCTTTCGGAGTTTGCGCGCGGATGCGATTTATTAATTCACGAGGCGAGCTTCTGCGGGGATGTACCCAGGGAAACGGTGGAGCAGACTAAGCACTCCACGGCGGCAGAGGCGGCTAGGATAGCATCACTGGCAGGAGCAGGCATGCTTGCGCTTATACATTACAATGCTGGTAAGGCGGAGCAAACTCTTCAAGAAGCCCGCGCTGTTTTCTCTAACGCCGTTTTAGCCAAAACAGGGCTGACTCTTAACGTGTGGTTTGGGGGAAGATAAAAACGGGGCCGGCACATAGCCCCTCACACGTGCCGACCCCGCCCCCTGCGATCTCTCCTTGAAATTAACTTCCGAGAGACCGCTAAGCCCGGACACCCTGCCCATACTCGGCAGGCCCTCTTGTGCTTGGATCAGCCGGGGCCGCGCTATGCCGCCGATTGACCTTCAAGCACCTCTGCCGAGCTAACCACTCCTGTCCGGGTGACGTTTGCTACACTGCAGATTTTCGACTACCTAGAGCTTTTTCCTTCCTAAGAGACATTCGAACGCTAATGTGATCTTTCCAACATTCGGTAGAAGCAAACCTCCTCCTGAGCTATTCACCAACTTTTTCGATGCGTATTTCGTCCCCGGCACGCACCTGCTTGAACTCTTTGGGGTCACCGAAGATGCGGCCTATCAGGTTGACCGGGCTTGCCGGCCGTATTTCATCTCCGGTGCTGATTGGTGTTGGACCGAAGAATATGCAAAATGCAGAGCCGGGGGGCCAGTAACCCAGATCCCCTTTCTGGACTGCGGGTTTTGGATCTTCTTCCGGACAGCTGACGGGTATTTCGAAGTAGACTTCATCACCCCAGGTTCTTGCGGTTGAGGAGATTGGAAGGGCGTTCCAGATGGCTTCTGCTGTGCTTGTTTCGTTGAGTTCGGCCTCCTGAGATACTGGGCCGGCGGTGATTTTAATTCGCTTCACTGCAGAACCTCCTTTGGTTTAAGCTTGAGGTTTTCAAATGAGGTTCTCTAATCCGTAAACCAAACCCTTGAGCTCCATTACCTTTCGGACGGCAAGCAGAACTCCCGGCATGAAAGATTCTCGTCCGATGGAGTCGTGGCGGATGGTGAGCGTTTGCGCCACTCCGCCGAGAATAACCTCCTGGTGGGCTACAAATCCGGGGAGCCTGACGGCGTGGATGTTCACCTCGCCGTGCTGAGGTGAACGGCGAATCTCGCCGCCGCGTGCGCCTTCAACGATTGTTTTCTCCGTTTTGGGACGCGACGGCAGGTCCACTGCTTCGGAGATCATTTTGGCGGTTTTGACGGCGGTGCCGGAGGGGGCATCTAATTTTCCGTCGTGGTGGAATTCGATAATTTCCACATAGGGCATATAGCGAGCGGCCTCTACCGCGAACTTCATCATCAGCACGGCGCCGATGGCGAAGTTAGGGGCCACCACTGCACCGATGCCTTTTTCCCGGGCCAAACGGTCGATCTCTTTCAAATCGTCGTCGGTTATGCCGGTTGTGCCGACCACCGGCCTTACGCCGGCCTGAAGAGCCGTCTTAGCGTTTACCTGCCCTTGGCCTGGTACAGTAAAATCAACAAGGACTTGAGGCTTGGTGCGTGCAATTGCCGCGGTCAGATCCGAGTCCACGGGGAGTTTCAGGTCAGGGATGCCGCACAGGTCGGCAAGGGTGTTGTTGGCGTAGGCGGGAGCGGTGTCCACTCCGCCAACTACTTCCATATCCTCAGCAGAATGGACGGCGCGCAGTACTTCGCGGCCCATGCGCCCTCCGCAGCCGGAAACCAAAACTCTTACGCTCAACTCCCGAACTCCTTTCTCAGGTCGATGACGCGTTTCGCTTTACCCTCACTACGCGAGATCGTTTTGGGCTCAACAAGCTTTAAGCGCACGGATATCCCGAGAACCGAGTGCAATCTATCTTTTATGCGCTCTTCCAATTGTTTAAGCCCGCGGAAATCGCCGGTGAACAGGTGTTTCGGGACTTCAACCTGCACCTCGAGCACGTCCAGAGAGCCTTCTTTGTAAAGAACCAGCATGTAGTGCGGTTCGGTGCCTTCGATCTCCAAGAGCACGCTCTCTATTTGAGATGGGAAGATGTTCACCCCGCGGATGATCAGCATATCATCGGTTCTACCTTGAACTTTGTGCATCCTTGCGGTGGTGCGTCCACAGCCGCACGGCGTTGGATCTATCCATGTGATGTCGCGGGTTCTGTAGCGGATGAGTGGTAGAGCTTCTTTGGTAAGGGTGGTAATTACAAGCTCACCGCGCTCGCCGTAAGGCAGGGGCTCTAGGGTTTCCGGATCTACAACCTCAACCAAGAAATGGTCTTCGGATATATGCATGCCGTTTTTGAATTGTTCGCACTCACCGGCCACCCCGGGGCCTATCACCTCGCTTAGTCCGTAGTTGTCAGTGGCGCTGATGCTCAGCTTTGCCTCGATCTCTGTGCGCATCTGTTCAGACCACGGCTCACCTCCGAACAGGCCCCAGCGGAGCCTGAGCTTGTCTTTTATTCCGGCTTCTGCAACCTGCTCGCCGAGGTAAAGGGCGTAGGAGGGGGTACATACTATGGTAGTGGTTCCGAGGTCCTGCATCAGCATGAGCTGGCGTTGGGTGTTTCCGGCTGATGCGGGGATTACAGATGCGCCAACTCTTTCCATCCCGTAGTGAAGACCAAACCCACCGGTGAACAGCCCATAGCCGAATGCAATCTGCACGATGTCGTCCGGACCAACGCCAGCCGCGGTGATGAATCTGGCGCAGAGCTCTGCCCAAGTGTCTAGATCGTTTTGTGTGTATCCGACCACGGTTGGCTTTCCGGTTGTTCCGGAAGAGGAGTGTATGCGTACCACGTCTCGGAGTGGCACAGCAAACAAACCGTACGGGTAGGTAGCCCGCATATCGTCCTTCACGGTAAAAGGCAGTTTGCAAACGTCGTTCAGCGAGCGGATGTCTTTGGGTTTTACGCGGGCCTCGTCCATTTTCCGGCGGTAGAAGGGAACGTGCTCGTAAACACGGCTCACGGTCTGCTTAAGGCGTTCTAGCTGCAGATTTTCCAGCTCGCTTCTGGACATGCATTCGTGTTCTCTGTCCCAAATCATCATTGCGCGGCTCTCTCCCCCGGTTCCTCACCGAAGACCTTATTGAGGTGTTTTTTGTCAAAGGGTTTGGTAACCAAACTTACCAGAGGAACAACAACTACAGGTACTGCCATGGCCAATGCGCCCCCAACTGGTATGGCGGGGTTTCCGGGAGCTTTGTTGGTCTCCACAAAGAGGATCATGGTGATAATTCCGCAGAGCATTCCGGCAACAGCGCCGGCTTTTGTGGTTCGCTTCCAGAATAGTCCGTAGCAGTACGGTGCCAAGAACGCCCCGGCCAGCACTCCCCAGGATATAGACATTAAATTTACGATGAAGTCGAAGCGGTTGAATGCGATGTAGAGGGAAACTCCGATGAACACCCCGCACAGCACCCGCATCAGGGCGTTGACGGTACGCTCTTTTGCATCGCGCTTCAGCCCTGCGTATAGATCCACCGCTATTGCCGAACTAGAAACCAAAACCAGCGAGGAGAGGCTGGACATAGACGCTGAAAAGACCAAAAGAAGGATGATCATCGATACCCATGGGGGGACCATTGTGGTAAGGAAATCCGGCATGAGATAATCGAGGGCGTCTTTGCCGGGCGGCAGGTGGTATTTTGCCGCGAGCACGGCCTTAACATCGCCGCTGTAGAAAAGGTGGGTTAGCGCACCGGTAAAGTAAGCTCCGAAGGCAATGAAGAAAGAGAAAGCCGATGCTACGATCATGGCACGACGGATGTCTGCCTCGCTTTTGATGGAGTAAAACTTCTGCACCATCTGCGGTAGCCCCCAAGGACCGAAGCTTGTAAGAACAACCAGCGAGAGCAGTGTAAGCCAAGGCGGGAACATAGGCTGTGGCTTTCCTGGGCCCACCAGAAAAGCAGGCGCCGCTTCCGGAGTACATAATGAAGATACGGCCGCGCCGAACCCTCCTTTCAAATTCACCAAGAAAACCACCATGTCCAA
>JBMFPP010000171.1:0-545 GCA_049969055.1 Armatimonadota bacterium
GGAAGACGCAACTTGCCAGCTTCGGACTGCGTGGTAGCCAGTGTTGTGCATCCGACTGCAAGAGGATTCCGGCTGTAGACCGGCTTCAGCCGGGACTGCAAAACCGACCGCGTAGTATTGGAGCGCTTAATGAACAGTAAGCACTGCGTTGAGCTGAAGATACCCTGCAAGCCCGAGTACGTGGGGGTGGCGCGTCTGGTTGTGCTTGGGGTTGCCAGCCGCATGGCCTTTTCGTATGATGATGTTGAGGACCTGAGGCTGGCGGTTGGCGAGGCTTGCACCAGCGCGATTGAGCGAGCCAAGGCGGCCAATGCTGAAAACCCGCAGATAACCATCCACTGCACAATGGAGCAAAGCGACAAGCTCACAATAGAGATTGCAGACAACATCCCCGGCTTTGATTCTCGAGGGAGGTTGACGCTGGTTGGGCCAAACGCTTCGGAAGAGCAAAACATCGGGGCGCTTTTGATGGAGATTTTGGTAGATGAGATCCGTGCGGAGTCTTTGCCGGATAGGGGCACCACAATAACTATGGTGAAGTATGC
>JBMFPP010000171.1:555-5852 GCA_049969055.1 Armatimonadota bacterium
CAGGCCGTTAGTTCTTCCAGTGGGTGGTGGGCGCCGGATGAATGTGGATGAAGCATTTTGGATTTACTGGAAAACCAAGGATCCTAAAGTAAGGGAGCAGTTGGTTCTTAAGCACATGAACCTGGCCAGAAGCTTGGCATCTAAGTTCGCCAACAGAGGCGAACCGCTGGAGGACCTGGTTCAGGTTGCCACCATAGGGCTGATTAACGCCGTCGATAGGTACGACCCATCGCGCGGCACAAAGTTTTCCACGTATGCAACGCCCACCATACTGGGAGAAATCAAAAGGTACTTCCGCGACAAGTCCTGGAACTTAAAGGTGCCCCGCCACCTTCAAGAGCTTAACTGGAGCGCCAATAAGGCGGTGGAGGAGCTTTCGCAGGAGCTCGGGCGCTCACCAAGCATAAAGGAAATAGCCCAACGCATAGGAGCAACCGAGGAAGAAACCCTCGAAGCTTTGGAGCTGGGGAACGCGCACGAGACTATTTCCCTCGATAACCAGCTGGCTGTTGAGGGCGAGTCGACCTATCTGGCGCAAGGCGAGGTCATCGGAGAACAGGATGCAGACCTCGAGAAGATAGAGGATTTTGAGGACCTGCGTATAGCCATAGATACCCTCGAACCCAGAGAGAAGGCCATCATACTGATGCGCTTTTTCGAGGGAATGTCGCAGGCTGAAGTTGCAAAGCGGTTGGGTATATCGCAGATGCATGTATCGCGGCTACAGCACCGTGCTCTTCAGAAGTTAAAACAGGTGCTGTCTGGTGAGCAACTGCAGAAGATGGAGGCTCGCGCTGGCGGAAAGTGACTCCAGAATAGTTGAGAAGCCTAAATGGCGGCGTTTGGCTGCGCCGATAATTTTGGGGGCTCTGGCGCTGCTGCTCCTCTACCAGGTACGCAGTATTCTGCCGCCTTTTGTTATCGCTTTTTTGATCGCCCTGCTTTTTGAACCTTTTCTGCGCCGCGCAGAACAGAGGGGTTGGCCCAGGCCGGCTGCAGTTGCCGTTGTATTCTTTCTCTTCGTGCTCTTGGCGGTGTGCGTTCTGGTTTATGTTGTGCCAGTTGCTGTGAAGCAGGCAACCGATCTCGCGGCTCAGGTGAATTCCATAGTGCAGGCTGTTACAATGCCGCCTCAGCGCGCAACCTATTTGGTTAGCGGCCCCGCACCTTTTTCAACCTCAACAGTGACGGTTACCGTCTTTGCCGAACCGCAGTTGACCGGTGTCAGCGGGTTTGCCGCACGCTGGGCAAGGGATCTCAGAGATTTCATCGCTGGCGCTCCGCCCAACGGTCAGAAGCGCTTCATCATACCGGAGTTTCTGCGGGAACCGCTCCGGAGGCAGTTGGGCGAGATAGGAAGAGTATTGCCCAGGGCTATATCCAAAGCAACATCCTACGTGCTGGACTCGCTTTCGAGCTTGCTTTGGTTGTTGGTGGTTCCACTGGTTACGCTTTACGTGATGCTGGATCTGCCCAAGATTTCCAGGTGGGTTTTGCGCTTGGTACCTCCGCTCAAGCAGGAGGAGGCCAAAGACGTGGCGCTGGAAGTGGCGGGTGTGTTTGCAAACTACGTCCGCGGCGTATGTACTGTGGCAGTTATGAACGGCACTGCTGTCTGGATTCTGCTTTGGGCGCTGGGGATTCCGAAGCCGCTTGTTTTGGGCATGCTGGCCGGGGTGCTGTATCCGGTTCCATACATCGGGGCGCTAACTTCTTTAACAGTTGCATGTTTGGTGGCGCTGTTCTCGCACGGAATAGTGAAGATGTTATGGGTTTTGTTGGGGATGGTACTGCTGAACCAAGTAGTTTTCGACCAGATAGTACTGCCGAGAATTTTGGGCGGTGCGGTGGGGCTGCATCCGCTTATCAGCATCTTCGCTATGATGGCGGCAGGAAGCATGTTTGGCATTGTTGGGGTTATACTGGCCGTTCCGGCGGCGGCAAGCATTGCCGCCGTGTTGAAGCATATGTACCCCAGGTTTTTCGATATCGAAGAGCATGAGAAAGCGGATGATAAAGCCGGTGCAAGGGCAGGGTGAAGTCTCAGCGTGAGCAGTGGGCTTTCGGGTGCTCCAAGAGCGCGGGTTTTGGTTGTAGGCGCCGGCCCTGCAGGCTTGATGGCCGCCGGGAGAGCCGCGCAGTGTGGAGCTTTGGTAACCGTTCTGGAGCGCAATCCGAAAACGGCTGTAAAGCTAAGAATCACAGGTAAGGGTCGGTGCAATATTACAAACGATGCCCCTTTGGAGAGCTTTATAGAGGCTTTCGGGCCGAACGGTGTTTTTCTATATGGAGCGCTCAGCAGATTTTCCCCCGCGGATCTGAGGGAATTTTTGGCCAAGATTGGAATAGCAACTGTTGTAGAGCGAGGCGGTCGGGTGTTTCCGGCCGGCGGAAGCGCGGTGGATGTTGCAGAGGCATTAGAACGGTGGGTGCTTAAGCAGGGAGCGCAGTTTATAAAGAGATGCCGCGCTAGAAGCTTGGTTGTGCGCGACGGAAGCATAGTTGGCGTTGTAACAGGTGAGCAGAGGTTAATTCCAGCCGACCGCGTGGTTATTGCCACCGGGGGTCTGTCTTATCCCCAAACCGGGTCCACCGGCGACGGCTACAAAATGGCGCGGGATGTGGGACATACCGTTATCCCGTGCCGTCCATCCTTGGTGCCGCTTGAGACCGCGGAGGATTGGCCCAAACAGCTTCAGGGCGTAAGCCTTCGCAATGTCAGGGCCGCAGTTCTGCTTGACGAAAAACCCCAGGCGTCTGAGTTTGGAGAGATGCTGTTTACCCACTTTGGGGTTTCTGGACCGATAATCTTAACGCTCAGCCGCTGTGTGGTCCCTTTGCTTGGCCAAGGGCGCGTTGAAATCTCTATAAACCTAAAGCCGGCTCTCAGTGAAGAGAAGCTCGATGCCCGGCTGGTGCGGGATTTTCGGTCTAAAAAGCATTTCAAAAACTACTTGCCGGAACTAACCGTCCGCGCTTTGGGCCCGATTTTGATTCAGAAAAGCGGGATACCAGAACACCAACCCCTCAACTCGATCACGGTGGAGCAGAGGCGTAGATTGATAAAAGCTTTAACGGACCTGCGCGTAACCATCCTGCGCGCGAGACCCATCGAGGAGGCCATAATAACCGCCGGCGGCGTGTGCCTGAAAGAGGTGGATCCCCGGACCATGGAATCCAAGTTAGTGAAAGGCCTTTACTTCGCCGGCGAGGTTCTGGATCTGGATGCCAAAACCGGCGGTTACAATCTGCAGGCCGCCTTTTCCACCGGGTGGGTTGCCGGAGAAAGCGCCAGCAAACCCACGCCGGCGGGATAAGCCAGCTTCTCAATCCAGCGCCTGGGCCAGGTCTTCCACAAGGTCGTCTGGATCTTCGATACCCACAGAGAGGCGTATCAGATTTTCGGTGATGCCGGCTTTGCGTTTCACGTCGTCCGGCACGGCATGGTGGGTCATGCTGAATGGGTGACAAAGCAGAGACTCCACCGCGCCCAGGCTTTCTGCGAGAAGGAACACCCTCGTCTTTTTAGCAACTTTCCTTGCTTGCTCTTCGCCGCCTTTGACGAAGAACGAGACCATGCCGCCGAAGCCGCGCATCTGCTTTTTCGCAGTTTGATGTTGAGGGTGGCTTTCCAATCCCGGGTACAAAACTCTCTCCACCGCCGGGTGTTCCTCCAGGAAGTGTGCAACCGCCGCCGCGTTGCGTTGGTGGGCCTCCATGCGGATCGCCAAGGTGCGCAAGCCTCTCAGTGCAAGCCAGCAGTCAAACGGACCGGGCACAGCACCCACGGCGTTTTGGTAAAAACGAAGCCGCTCGTCGAAATCCTCTCGCGATGTGACCACAGCGCCGCCGATCAGGTCGCTGTGACCCCCAATATATTTGGTGGTGCTGTGGACTACTACGTCGGCTCCCATATCGAGGGGATTCTGGAGATACGGGGTTGCGAAGGTGTTATCCACGCATACCCAGGCTTTGGGGGCCAAACTTCGGGTTAACTGAACCATGGCTTGGATATCGACTACGCGCAGTAGCGGGTTGGTTGGGCTTTCCAGCCAAACGGCGGCCGTGTTGGGACGAAAATGCTTGGCGAATTCTTCCGGCTCGGCTTTGGCATAGGTGATTTCCACTCCGCGGGGTTTCAGAATCTGCTCGAAGAGCCTGTACGTTCCGCCGTAAAGATCGTCTGCGGCAATAATATGCTGACCAGGCTTAACCAAAGATGCAACAGCATCTACAGCGGCCATTCCAGAGGCAAAGGCAATGCCGAAACGGGCGTTTTCCAGGCTGGCCAGGCATTGTTCAAGCGCGGTGCGGTTGGGGTTTCCAGTTCTGGAATAGTCGTACCCCTTGTGCACATTGAAATCAGTTTGAACGTACGTAGAGGCCTGATAAATGGGCGGAATGGCAGCCCCGTATGCAGGGTCTGGATCCTGCCCAACCCTAATAGCTCTAGTTGCGAATCTCATACAGCAGTAATTTCCCTCTTTTTTTGTACTTTAGGGGGCCGCATTCGTGATCATGTTGATTTGTTTGCTTAGGTATCAAAAAAGCATATTACACTCGCTGCAATTTGTCAACCAAAATTTTCAGCACTTGAATGCCCGAACCACGTCAGCTCTGCGCCGGTTTCGATGCAAATCGACACCAATGTGTTTTATCGCTTCAATCAGCCCAGCCTTGCCAGTGGTTGTTGGTTTGGCAGAGCTTCCTATTCCAAGCCGAGAATCAGTTTTTCCACAGCCACAGCAAAACCGTCTTCAGTGCAAGGAGGCGCCACCTCATCGGCCACTGCCAACACCTCCGGCACCCCATCCCCCATGGCAATCCCCAGACCGGCGTATTCCAGCATGCTCACATCGTTGTAACTATCGCCAACGGCGGCCATTTCGCCAGCGGGTATTCCAAAAGCCTCCCCTATAACCCGAAGGCCCTCCGCCTTCGACGCCTTCTTGTTCATAAACTCCAAATATTCTGGTTTGGTTTTGGTTATGTACAGATCTGCCCCATACCGTTCTCGAAACACGCGCAGGAGTCTATCCGTCTCCTCGGGGGTGTTCAGTATTATCAGCTTGGTTGGCTCTGAACCCTCAAACTGCGCTAAGTCGCCAACCTCGTGCACAGTTGAGCCGGTTCTACTGCAGTAAAGGTCTGACCAATAAGTGCGTTCGCTTACGTAAAGCACGTCGTTAAGGTAGTAGTTCACATGGTAGCCTTGGCGGCGTGCAAACCGAACTATCTCTGCCGCATGCTCTGCAGGTACTGTAAGGTGCTGGTAAGTGGTACTGCTGTCAGAATCC
>JBMFPP010000172.1:0-5837 GCA_049969055.1 Armatimonadota bacterium
TGGTGAAAGCGTTTGGCTCGTATCCCAAGGCCGGCGCTACGATGATGCTGATCTACCTAGTGGGGTTTGCCGTTATTTGGCTGGCGCCCGAAACGCACGGCGAACCCCTGCCGGATTGATAGGGGCTTCTCCGGCTTGGCCGGCGGTGGAGAGCCTACCAGAGCCGGAAATTTGAGACAGCAAATTATCACAAATATCGGCGGATCTTGGCGTCTAGGGTTCTGGCCAGCTTATCAACTAGCGCCGGAGAAACCGCGTTCTTTGGGGATTCTGTCTCGATTTTTACAGCAACATTGGATCTTCTGAAAAGCACCGCTGGGTTTTGAGAGTTTTTCGGCACAAGTGACTGGTCTCCAATCTTTCTCCCAAGCGGGCCGCCTGCGCGGTAGCTCAGCTTTGGGTCCAGCTCTTTTTTCAGCCGAGCAGAGGCCGCATCAGCATTCTGCTCCACCCAAACCGATAGAGTTATTGTGCCCAGCGGTACGGAAATACGGCTGGGTTGGGGAAGCGGCGCACGTGGACCTTTGGTTGATTTTTCTTTCTTGGCTGGTACTTCCACTCTTTTTGAAGTAAACCAAGATTGAACGCGGGTTCCCTGGAGTGTCCCGATGTCATCCCTTTGGATTTGGTAATCCTTCGGCATATCACGCTTATCGAAGCCCAAATCGATGATTGCACTGCGCGGTACCTGCTTGGCGGTGCATTGTACTGGCGCGGCGAGCACAGCGAACAAGGATGCCAATACTGCTAAAACTGCGGAAGCGCGCTGACCTTTCACTTTTGCCTCCTTAGAAAAGCTTTATTTGCCACCAATTATGTTTTGAGTTCCAATAGGCACTTATGCAGTCCCTTTGCGCCACGGATATACGCACGTTATCTGGCCTGGCAGATCTCAGCGCATACTGAACACTGCGCAGAGCAAGCCTTGGGGTGTTGTTTACCGCACTCAGATGGGCCAACCAAACGCACACCGGCACATCGCCCTGGCTGAGCATGGCCACTTCCGCGGCCGCGTCATCGTTGGAAAGGTGGCCGCTGTCGCTGAGAATCCGTGCTTTTAGGGGTGGTGGATACGGACCGCGCACCAGCTTGGCAACGTCGTGGTTGGCTTCAAGTATTACCAGCTGACAGCCGCGCATTGCTTGTCTGATGGTTTGGGTAACGCGGCCGGTGTCTGTAACGATGCACAGCTTTGCGCCGTTTAAGTTCAGCACGTAGCCGACAGGGTCGGCGGCGTCATGCTCTGTGCGGAACGACGTTACCCAAAACTCGCCGATTTGGAAACTGCTTCCCGAAGGATAGGCCTCGGATTCAACAAGGGGTGAGTCGGTTAGAACGGCGGTAAGGGTGCCGGGCGTTCCTATGAGTGGGACGTTGAGCCGCCTTGCAATGGGAACAGCTCCGGAGGCGTGATCCGTGTGTTCGTGAGTCAGCAAGACGGCCTTGAGCTTGCGCGGGTCGCGCCTGAGGGTGGCCAGACGTTCCAGAAGAGCTGAGGCACTTAAGCCCGCATCTATTACAAGCGCAGAGTTCTCACCCTCCGCCCAAATGCAGTTTCCAGAACTGCCGCTGGCGAGAGACCACACTACAAAGCCCATGGCTTTTCCGAAGCCCGGGGTTTACCCCAAGCTTACCACTCCGAAACGTAGGAGCCCATATGGGGCAGGATCACTATTTTCGATTTAACCCCTGCTTTCTTTGCTTCGGCCACAAAGGTTTGCGGATCGACTGTATTTTCGGCGAACATGCCGTAGTGCATGGGAATAACCACTTTCGGGTTGATCTGAGCGGTAAGTTTTGCCGCATCTGCCGCGCTCATGTTTCCCCATTTACCGTTGATGCATACAATTAGTATATCTGGTTTCAGGGGTTTCACCTCGCTCACCAACCGAGGATCGTATTCTGTATCCCCGGTTATATAAACGCGGGTTGGGCCGAAAGAGAGTACATATCCCACGCTGTCTTCAGTATGTTTGGCAAACACAGCGCGGATGTTCACGCCTTCCAGATCCTTGCTTTCGCCCGCTTTGATGGTTATCACGCGGGTTGGATCTATGCCGCTGTCGGTAATTCGCTTACAGCTTGACGGCGGCCCCATGAAAGAAGCCGAGCTGGTTTCTGCTATCTCTTTTATTGACTCCGGGTCTGTGTGATCTATGTGATCGTGGGTGCAGAGGACAAGGTTTGGGAAGAGAGTTTGCTGTTGGCGCTCTGCGTCTGTGCGAACTTGGCGGGGGTGCAAGGCTTTAGGAACAAGACGGCGAGCCCCGGCGCTTTCTGAGAGATAGGGATCCACCACTAATACCTTATCCTGCGGGGTTTTGAACGCAAAACCGCCTTGGCCCAGCCAGAAAAGGGTAACGCCGTTTTTGGGGACATAACTGCGCGTTATTTCGCCCTCCAGACCGGGACCCCAAGGGCGTGCGAACCTGCGTTTCACTTCGGAGATTTGGACGCCTTTTACTGTGATGCGGGAAAGATCCATGTTCCCCAAGCCCGCCTGTGCGGCGTACTGGATGTGCTTCACCTGCGCCGGGTTTACTCCCATGATTTCGGCGCACACGGAGTCCACAGCCACGGGATCCCGGCCGGCGATCACCATGTTCATCTTCACCTTTTCGCCGCTGATTGGGCCGTAGCCTTCCATGGCAGTGGTTGCGTCTACCACTGCGAAGTCGATCGGGCGTATGGTGCAAAGGTCGGTAATCGACTCTTCCACCAGCTTTGCTTGATGTATGTAGTATTTCGAGCCAGGAACAATGCCGAAGAGGTTTTTCATGGAGAGGGTTACTTGGGCGGTGTTGTGGGTTTTGAGCACGGCGGCGCTTATGAAGACATCGCACTCCAGCAGGGCTTTTGCGATTGGATATTCTTTCATTCCCAGGGGATTTTTCGGCTTCACAATTTGGGTTTCGGCTCTGTGGATGTTGAGCCACTCGGCTCCGGTTTCTTGCAGAACCGTGTCGTAGCCGGCAAGACGGAGGGCATCTTGTCCGTCTCCGCGCCATGCACCGCCGCTTTCGGCAAGGGTTATGCGTTTGGCGCCGGCGGCTTTGGCGGCTAGGATGATAGCTTTTACAACTCCAGCGTGTGTAATCACGCCGTCTCCGCTTCGTGAGGGAACGGTCATGTTGGTTTTAACAACCACCCAATCTCCGGGTTTGACGACGCCTTTAAGGCCGCCAGCTAAGCGGATGGCTTCCTCGGCGGCGGCTTGTGGGTCTTCGTTGCGGGCGATACCGACTACTGAGGAGCGCGGGGGTCTTGGGGCCGAGAAGCATAGGCTTGAAGCGAGAAGTACGGCTGTTAATGCAGTATACCCAAGCGCTTTGAAGAATCTCATTATGAGAACACCTCTCTTTGAAAAGCAACCTCTTTCTGGAATATTGCAAAAAGGAACCGCACGCCCAGTTTTCGCCGTCAACATGATAGCCTGTAGTTGTACTCATGTCAACGAAGCGCTTTCGGGGTACGGAGGATGGGATGTGCGAAGGAGCGTCTAAACATTGGAGTAGAAAAACCTTGGCTGCGGCCAATTTGGGAGAGGTGCCATGAAAAGGTGCTTCGTTGGGTTAACGGTTTTATTGGTGGCATTGGCGCTGTTTGCCGGGATTGCGCTTTCGGCGAGCCGGCAGACCAAGCGCTTTGCTTCATATCCAACCAACCCGTTTGTTATCAAGATGGATATTCCAGCGGAGGATGATGGTTCCGGCGGCATTATTGCGGCCGATGTGAACAACGATGGGTTGATGGACTATTTGGTTACAAAACCGGGGCACCTTGCGGTTTACGGCAACGACGGGAAGAAGCTTTGGGTGAAGAGGATTCCGATACGTGTGTCTGTAAACTCTGAGAACCGCGGCCTTCCCGGCTGGCACGGGCCTGGAGTTCAAGCTGGCGATGTAGATCGAGATGGGCGCACGGAGGTAGTCTTCTTAACCGAAGACAGCGTTCTGCACATCGTGGACGGCGCCACTGGGAGGGAGGAGAAAACTGCAAAACCCCCTGTTCCGGAGGGGGCTGAGCGTTGGGAGATGGTTATTGTTGCCAACCTGCGAGGCAAAGGGGATTCGGATCTTATACTCCAGGCCACGAACAAGGAAGGGTACCGGATGGGGAGATACTTGGCGGCGTATGCGGCGGAGAATCTGAGCGGCCGTCCGCTTTGGCAAACTGATAAGTATATAGGGTGTGCTCACAACGGCGCTCGGGTGGCCGACATAGACGGCGACGGCCGCGATGACGTGCTTGGTGTTACCATTATCGACCACAACGGGCGGCTTTACCAGACTTTCCGATGCGGGGGACACATGGACTCTGTTTTCGCAGACCGCATACTGCCCGGCAGTAAGGGCCTGCAGGTGGTGATGCTCAAAGAGGGAGACGGGAACCACGTTTATCTGTTTGACAAGAAGAAGCTGTACTGGTTTGTGTGCTACGATGTTGAAGAGGAGGCCCAGAACGCTGCCATAGGTGATTTTGATTTGTCGCGCCCAGGGCTGGAGATATGGTGCCGCAGTCGCTACGACGTGAACCAAAAGCCCTTTGTTATAGGGGCAGACGGGAAGCTCCTTGCGCGCTACGAGCTTTCGGCGGTTGCGCCGCGGGATTGGACAAATGAGGGAGTGGAGGTGATATGGCCCATACACTGGACTGGTGGACCGAAGCAGCTGGCGGCTGCCAAGGAGCGGCACAAGTCCGGTGATGTGTGCATTTTCGATCCGATGACAGGGCGTTTTGTTCAGAGGTTCAAGGAAAAAGCCGACCGTTTGTACGTTGCGGATGTTACAGGCGATTGGCGGGAGGAGCTTATAGTATTGAATGGGAACGAGCTCCATGTATATCAGAATAAAGAGCCGAATCCAAACCCACAGCGCAAGAGGCTTTGGAGTGAGCAGCACTACAGACGCAGTAAGATGACATGGAATTACTACAGCCCATAGCTTGAAATGCGCATTTGCATGGAACCGGAAATGCTCTGAAATTCGGCAAAAGGGATTGTCAACAGGTTTTTCGTATGGTATAATAACCAACGAAGCGATAGGGGAGTAGCTCAGCTGGTAGAGCATCGGTCTCCAAAACCGAGGGTCGCGGGTTCGAATCCTGTCTCCCCTGCCATTTAGAACGTGGGAGCCTTGTGGTTTCCCACGTTTTGCTTTTTGGTGCGCCGGCAAGTTTAACGTTCAGTTGCTGTGGGTTTGTTAGGACCTCTTGTTTGGGAGCGCAACGGCGAGGCCTACGACCGCCAGCACCAGTATCCCCGGGGGGCCAAAGAAACCCAATATCCCTCCGAGAAGCGGGTTCAAGCGAAGTTTTGTTGCAAGCCAAGCTCCCAATCCGATCCACAAGCACGCTGCCAAAAACCACAGGAGTGCCTGAAGCGGGAAGATAAATACGCTCAGCAATCCCTTGAGGATGAGAAGAGGCAACTTTACGAGCCACCACAGCAGGCTTAGTATCTCTCCCATCGTTGCTCCTTGTGCTTAAGAGAGAGGATTTGCCTATTGGCAGAATACGCTGTTCCTCTTAAGGAAGACATTGTGCGGGAAAATTTCAAAAGCGCAGGCAGGAACGTCTTAAATTTTCCCGCCTGCGCTTGGTTTTTTAAATGTCTCGTTTGCGGCTAGGAATCCGAACTACCGGCACCAACCTTCGACGGTTCTGCAACTATCTCCTCCGCGATGGAGCCGCGCTTGCTGAAGGTTACGGCGGCGGCCAGGATGGCGACGCATCCCAAAACCACGACAGCACGCACCCAGCCTGGTATGGGCGAGATTGCAACCGGTGCGATGAGAATGCCCACAAGGTTCATAACCTTGATCATCGGGTTGAGGGCT
>JBMFPP010000173.1:0-5822 GCA_049969055.1 Armatimonadota bacterium
GAGCAAGGCTGACCGCCCTCAAAGACGGCCCCGCCCTCACACTGTGGGATGAGAACGGCAAGCCGAAAGCAATGCTGACCGCCCTCAAAAGCGGCCCCGGCCTCTGGCTGTTGGATGAGAATTTGAATCCTCTGTGGAAAGCGCCCTGAGCGTGCCCAGGCAGGTTTTAGGCCTGCAGACCACACTCTGCAGGCCTAAAACCTTCAGCTAAGGGCCTACATCTCCCATCACACCCTCCACAGCCTCAGCCGCTCTTCTGTCGGCTCCCTTCAATGCGTGTGCGTAAATGCTGGCAGTCACCTGCGTATTCGCATGCCCAAGCCTTGCAGAAACAGCCGAAAGCGGAACACCCTGTGCCAAAAGCAGGCTTGCGTGCAGGTGTCTAAGACCGTGCGGTGTCATCGGCGGCAAGCCCAATCTTTCGCACTCAGCCCTCAAGTTCCTGCCAACAACATCATGGTTCAAGTGCGTACCCTTCGGCCGGCAGAAAACCAAATCGCTTGAAATCCCGTTCCACAACTGCCAAGCCCTTTGTCTTCGCAGAGCCTCCACAGCCTGTTTAGGCAAAGCAACAACCCTCTCGCCCGCCTTAGTCTTCGGGGCTGTTTCCACCCAGCCAAGGCGCTTAACATGCTGTGCCGAGCGCCGAACACGTGTTGTACCTGCATCCAGGTCAACATCGCACCATCTTAGTGCCATCGCCTCACCAAGCCTGCACCCCGTAGCAATCAAGATCACCCAAAGCGGCCAAAGCCAATGCTCCGAAGCACCCTCGATAAAAAGCCTAACCTGCTCAGGAGACCAAGGCTCCCTTCTGCTTGGTGCATATTTCGGCGCATCAACCCTCCTGCACGGATTGCTGGAGAGCCAGCCCCACCGCACAGCAGTATCAAGCGCCTGGGAAAGCGTTCTATAAACCCGCAGAGCGGTTCTATGCTTACCCTCACGCACAAACTTCGCCGTAAGCCTGGCAATTCTGCCCGCATCAAGCCTAGAAAGCGGAACGTCTCCAATCTCCGGCTGAAGGTACCTCTCCACAGTCTGCGTATAATCCGAAAGCGTTCTCAGCTTCCAGCCCGGTGCCTTTGTTTCAAGCCAAACAGCAAGCAGGTCAGAAACGGTTCTTCTGCCTGGATTAGGGAGTCTTCCGGTTTGCAAGGCTTCAGCCTTAAGAGCAGCAAGCTTCTCAGCGGCTTCCTTACGTGTTCTGCCGTAAACAGTTTTTCTAACGCCATCAATCTGCACCTGGGCAGCCCAGCGGCCGGTGCAGTGCTTAAAAAGAGTACCTTCACCCTTAACCTTCATTCCCCGCTCCTTGTGCTAGTACCACAGGCGTCGTGGACACAGGCGTCGTGGACACAGGCGTCGTGGACACAGGCGTCACGCCTGTGGTACTACTGCATTTGTACTGCAGAAGTACCAGCAGAAGGCTTGGTTGTGAAGGCGCTAAAATTAGGGAATCTAGTGTTTGTACAGCGGCAAACTTCGGGGAAAACAAGCAGAGATGGCACTAGCCCACAAAAACACATGGAGGCGTGGACCGGATTCGAACCGGTGAATAGCGGTTTTGCAGACCGCCCCCTTAGCCACTTGGGTACCACGCCTCCGTAAGAGAAAACTCTTTAGCACCTACAGTTTAGCATACAACGAAGAGATTTACAAGCCCCTCGCGGCCGCCACCAAAGCCTTTTCAAGAAGAAGATAGTGTTTGAGGATTAATGATTTAAAAGCCGATATTTCGAACTTGCCCTCGCTTCTTGCCTCTCTCTCGTACAGGCGTCACGCCTGTTCCACCGGATGAATGGAAGATGGGAAGCCGAATCCCTCTTTCTCTCTTCAAGAATGGGGAAGGAGGATAGAGATGTAAGGGCAGGTATTTGGAAGATTTGGGCGGGTTCCATCCCCTGTTTATCTCCAGCTGCCTTTAATGTGCCAATCAAAAGTCCTTAGGTTCAATCAATTGCTCACTGCTTGCAAATTGTTTTGCCAGTTCGATTAATTACTTGTTCGTTTCAATGGAACGACCTTCGGCTAGCGATGCTCCGAAAAGCTGTATCCCCCTGCCGGCAATGGCCGAAGCTACAAACCCAAGCACAAAAAGCAGTGCCACTCTGGCCGCAAGTAACAATGCTTCTTCGCCAATGCTGTTGCTCTTTCCGCTTTGCATCGGCGCCCTCAAATAGGAAAACGCCCATACGAAAACCATCGCCAGCAAACCAACCCCAACAACAAAAGCTATCAAACCCAACACCCTAGCGACACCGACTGCGTGAAGCTTCATAAGTTACCGTCCGAAGAAAGAGACTGCCAACCTCAGCGGCAAGCCCCGCGTGTTTTAGGTGAGGTTACCGACAACCCAAACCACCTCACGTTTGCTTAACCACCACTGTCTCCAGCACATCTGCAACATCGCGGCATTTATCGATGGCGGCTTCAAGCATGTCGTAAATCTCTTTCCACTTTATTACGTCCAGCGCCGACAGTTCACCTTCGAAAAGCTTGGCGAGTGCCTGCCTAAGCAGTTCGTCGCCTTGGTTCTCCAACTCATGGATACGTACGCAGTAGTTGCGCATCTTTTCGGTTTCACTGAGATCAGCCAGTTCAGCAACGCCGCTGGCCACTTCTGTGCACGCTTCCACTACCAACCGCGCCAGCTCAACGGCCTCCGGCGTTGGACTTTCAATTTTGTAAAGGACCATTCTATCCGATGTAGCTTCTATACAATCGATTACATCGTCCAAACCAACCGCCAACTCGTGAATGTCCTCTCGATCCAGCGGAGTAACGTAACTTGCACTGAGCCTTTTGGAAATCTCGTGCACTATTACATCTCCCTGATGCTCAATACGTCGAATCTCGGCGGCTTTTTGAGGAGCGTCAGTATAGTCTTCCAGCATCCCCAGGAGGGCTTTGGCAGCCTCCACCATTTTGGCTGCCGCTTCATCAAGGAGGCTGTAAAATTTCTTTTCCTTGGTTACCAAGTTCATTCACAAACTCCCCAGAGAACGTCTGTCTCTCGATTTCCTAGAATTCTCGCGCGTTTTTATTTTTCTCCGTTTGTCCCAGCTTTCCTACACACTATTTTGGCAGAGCGCAGGTCCAAAGCATCTCTCTCGCACATAAATCCAACTAGAGCTTTTCAAAGAAGAAAGTGTTTGAGTGAATTCAAAACCGGCAGAAGGGTGAACATAACAATGCGCTTGCAGTTGCTCCGAACCTGCCCTCACCCCTTGTGTACACATGAGATAGGCCTGGAGGGCGGACATTTCAGAGTATTCATCGGTGCCTTTGGCGGAACTTTGAATAAGCCCTGAGAATCTCGGGTGGGTGCTTGACACGGACGAAGATAAGGTGTATATTAGCCTAGGCGCACAGTCGGGGCGTGGCTCAGCTTGGTAGAGCGCTCGTTTCGGGTGCGAGAGGTCGGGAGTTCAAATCTCCCCGCCCCGACCATGTTTGTTTTCAGAGCCGCAGGGGCAGAGGCTTCTGCGGCTTTTCGTTTTTTTGGAAACGCAGTCTCTCTTTAAAGCGTCTAATATTGTGAAAAAAGCCCAACGGTGCAGGAAGGGAGCGCTGGCCCTGGGTCGTAGTAATTGATTGTAAGAGTTGGTAGCTTGCCGTTGCTTGTTGGCGCTCAATTTGCACTTTTTAGCACGGCAGGCCTATACTTCGATGATGAGGTGCATCGTGGGCAGCGCTAAAGCCTCTTCTAAACCGTTGGATTCCGACGTTGTCGGGAGTGTGATGGAGGGCACCGTGGTCAAAGTGGTTGACTACGGGGCCATTGTAAGGCTGTCGGACGGCAGGGTTGGTCTCATACACATCTCTGAAATTGCCGATTGTTACGTGCGTGACGTGCGCGATTACTTCCAGGAGCACGATAGGGTTCGAGTTAAGGTTTTACGGGTAAATGAAAAAGGGAGGTACGAGCTCTCGACGAAGGCTGTTGCGCCGGACGAGCTTGTAAACGCTGAGGGCCCTCCTGCTGAGAGACCGCCTCAAGTCGAATCCTTTGAGGACAAGCTCTCCAGATTCATGAAGGAGAGTCAGGAAAGGCTTCTGGACTTGAAGAGGAGCATAGAATCCAAACGAGGCAAAAGGCATAAATAGAATCTTTCAGCAGAAGCCCGTCGGCCCCTGAAAGGAGGGCTGAAAATGAAAAAGTCATTCAATGTTGGGCGTCTCTTGCTGTTGGCTGTAACGGCGGCGCTGCTTTCCTGTGCGCTCTCCGCCTCCGGTGAAATCAGCGAGCGTCTAAGGGAGCGCATAAGAGAGCGATCCCGCTCCGATGCACAGCGCGTTGAGACAAAATCGGTGCAGCCAACAAGCCCTATGTCGGTTTCCGGCGTTCTCGGAAGCCCCGGGATTTCTGCGGGTCCTGCCGAGAGGCGCGGTATGGGCGCGATCTCTGCACCCAGATCGAGCAGAAGCCCGGGGTCTGTGCTTGGTGGGAACTCACTTCCGCGGGTTTCCTCTCCTCCGCAGGTTGTGATGGGTAGCCCATCTGGGAATCGACAGCCGGTAAGCCCAGAGCCGATTGTTATCATGAGAAGGCCTGAAACCCGCCAGCCCGTGGCTCCCGGACCTCCAGCGTCGGTTCGGCAGGAGGTGCGGACCGGCCTGCCGTCTGTGGGTATGGTGCTTGGTGCAGAGCCAAATCGCTCGGCTGTTCCTAGAGTGCCTTCGCAGGGAGAAAGCTCGGTTGGCGCGTCTACCTCGGTGAGCGGAGTTTTGGGGGCGGTTAGGGGGCGCGTCCGCCAGGAGACGAACACCACCGTTCAGCCGGGGCGAAGCGAAGTGCGCCGAGGCACTTCACAGCCGGCGCCCAGCCCAAGCGTGGTGCTCGGCGGTGCATCCAGGCCCAACGCGGTAACCAGAGATACCGGACGACCTGTGCGCATAGATGACGCTTACAGCCGCGGAGCGGTGGATACATCTGTTGGCCGCATCCCCAGCACACCTGCGGGCCAATCTATCAGCACCGTTTTAGGCGAGAGCAGGGCAACCAGGCGTATCTACAGCTACGGGCCGGGGCGCAGAACCACGCGTTCGGGCCGCGTTGTTGTTATCCCTCCATACTCGTACAGAAGCACAACAATCTTCCTCGGCTTCGGAGACCTATATCCGCGGTACTACATCCCTATTACGGGGTTCTCCGTTAACTACTTCTACTACCCATATTACTGTGAAGCACCGGTTGTTACCGGTTATACGGTCTTTCCATCCCTGTACTTCTACTACGGCACCGTGCCGAGGTACGTGTACGGCCCGAGGATCATCGTGCTTGAGCGGCCCACCTACGTTATCGAGCGAGAGGTCAGGGTGCTGGAAGACGATGTAGATTATTACTACCTGTCTCCGGAGATCAGGACCTCTCTAAAGGAAACACTGCAGGACATAAAAGAGGCATGGGAGGACGGTGACTTCGACTTACTGCTGAGGCACGTCCGCGCCGAAGGCAAGATCCATGTGTATATACGCGGCAAATACTCCTACTCGCTGACCACCGAGGACTACAGGGACATGACCAAGGACGCGATAGAGCACACCGAGACCAAGTCCTTCGAGTGGGTTAAGACGGAGAACATCTCGGACAGCGAGGTGGTAGCCAAAGCCAAGCACGTGTTCTTGGACAAGGACGGCAACCGCCGCACCGTTTACGCCAGCTACAGATTGGTGAAAGAGCGCGGGGTTTGGTGGATAGTTGGCGTTGGTACGTCCAACAAACTGTCCGACGACTAAACCCAGTGCTGTGCTGGAATGTGAGAATGTGCAAGGCCGCTTCGGTGAATTCGCTGCCGGGCGGCCTTTACTGTTTTACC
>JBMFPP010000174.1:0-5776 GCA_049969055.1 Armatimonadota bacterium
CAATTTCCCGTATAGCCGCCCAAAAACGCACCGATTATAGCACCTATCGCCATCCAAAATTGAACCGCCGCTCTGTTGTGAGCCGCGTTAGGACCCCCCATAGCGTTGACCCACGTCGGCACCCATTGGTAAACCCAAGTGCCCAAAACCGCCACGGTGGCGCACAGTGCGGCCACCACCGTCCGAGAGCGGAACCTTGGCGAAAACAGCTCGCTCACCGCGGATGCCTCACCCCGAGCGCGCGACTTCACCCACCTCTCCGGCTCCTTCACCGCCAGCCGGATAAAAAACGTCAGCACAGCAGGTACAAACCCAACAATCAGCACATACCTCCAGGCAGGAAGACCGCTGAGCCCCGCTGCTGAAAACACCGCGGCAACCCGATCTATGTTAAGCCCTACCAAAGATGCGGCCAAAAAGCCGAAGTTCGCGGCGCCGCCCAGCAGTCCGGCCAAAACCGGACGGGACGTATTGGGCCAGGTCTCCATTACCAAAGCCACTCCAAGCCCCCATTCACCGCCCAACCCGGTGGCACCCAGAAAGCGGCACACTGCAAGCTCCTGCCAGTTCCGCACGAACCCGCTGAGCCCGGTGAACACTGCGTACACCAAAACGGTTATCACCATCGTTCGCACGCGGCCGATGCGGTCTCCCAAGCGGCCGAAGATAACACCGCCAACCGACATCCCAACCAGGAACAGCGCGATTGTCAGCCCCACATACGGCGCCACAGCCTCCGGACTCTGAATGCCGGTTAAGTCTTTAAGAGCCGGATGGATAACCTGCGAATAAAGCCCCATCTCCATCCCGTCGAACATCCACCCAAGCCATGCGATAAGGAGCGCTAAAGCCAAAACGCTTTTTGAGGGTGAGGATGTGCCGGCACCGGTTGAGTTTGCCGAAGCATGTTTTTCCATTTTCAGCTCAACTCTTTCAAGCGGAGATTGCGGAACTCCACATAACTTCCGTGATTTTGAAGCCCAATGTAGCCGCGGCGCTGCCGCTTGTAAAGCTTGTGGGTTTCTGGAAGCCCGGAATTGATAGCCGGATCATCCAGGTTCACGTTCACCACTTCCACGTTGTTGAGCACAATTCTCACACGGCGCCCGTTGCATGTTATCTCAAAGCTGTTCCATTCGCCGGTAGGCTTGGATGCGTTTTTGGCGGGCGCAACTGCATCGTAAATCGATCCGGTGGTCGTTTTGCTCGGCGGGCGGCCGTAGTCGTCCAGTATCTGCATCTCCATACCGATCCTAGACGCCCTGCCGAACATCGGTGCTCGCACAAACACTCCGCTGTTGCCGCCCTTGCTGATTTTGAACTCTCCACGCAGAATAAAGTTCTCGTACTTCTTTTCGGACCTCAACCAACCGCCCGGCCTGCCGGTACAAACTAAAACCCCGTCTTTTATCTGCCAGCTCGCATCCGGAACCACCCAACCTGAAAAGTCCCGCCCGTTGAAAAGCGGCACAAATCCCTCGCGCCTCTCCTGCTCCGAAAGCACCGAAGCCGCTTCACCAGCAAACACGGATGAGACCGCAAGAAACAACCCAACCGAAACCAAAGCTCTCGCAAACAAACCATGACCGCCCAACTAAATCACCCCCCTTAGCTCGGATACGCACTTGGGAACAGCAGTGATCGGGCTTTCCCTTGCCTCGTATTCTATTGATAGGTACCCGCGGTAGCCAACAGATCTGAGTATCTGAACAATGCGCCGGAAATCCGCCTTGGTTTCTTGGCCCCCGGCCGGAGCAACATGCGTTTTGATGTGCGTAGTCACAGCGTAGGGCGCTACCTTCGCGATATCTGCATACGGGTCGGCACCGCGGAAGTTGCCCGTGTCCAAGTTCAAGCCGAACCAATCAGACTTAACCTCTTTCAGAATGGCAAGAACCTGGTCCGGCGTGGAGGTAATCCCGCCGTGGTTTTCAAGGGCCAGAATCACTCCGCGCCTAGATGCATACTCAAGACACGTTTCAATGCTTTCCAAAAACCATTTTCTGGCTTGATCTTCGGTAGCACCCCTCGGTACACTGCCGGCGAATATCCTCATGCACGGCGCTCCCAACTCCACCGAGCGATCGATCCACGTCTTCGCCAAATCGATCTGCTTATCGCGGTCCGGCCCAGGAGGAACCGCAAAACTTCCGCCTATGGCTGTGCCGCTCACCTCCAACCCGGCAAGGAAAACCCTGCGCTTCAGGCGGTGAAGATAAGCCGTGTCTGCATCTGTGGGAAAGTAATAAGACGTCAGCTCAACCCCATCCAACCCCATCTCGGCGCATCTATCCACAAAATCCTCTAGGGTCATAGACCGAGATTCACCTTGGAGGAACTGGCGGTATGAATAAGCACAACAGCTCAATTTCAGTTTAGGCTCACCCGGACGCTTGAAAGGCTCGATCGCGCCAACAGGCAGCGAGGCCGCAGCACCAGCAAAAGCCGCGGTCCCAATCTGAAACAGCCTTCGCCGCGTAGTAGCAGGCAACATCAAACACCTCCTTGCACAGAGTCGAATCCATCACCTCACCAGCTCTTCCCACAATGCACGGTAGTAACGCATCAGGCGCTCGTCGTCGGGGCTACCGGGTATCTCGGCAAGTGTAAAGCGGTTGTAACCAGCCTGCTTTAGAAGCGAAAACAGCTCTCTCCACGGGTAGCGCTTATCGCAAAGCTCATTGATGTGGCAGGAGCGAATATCCTTCCGAAGCAGGTCGAAATACTCCTTAACAGAGCCGTCCTTCAAATCGGTCAGATTGGAGTTCCAGCACACCCCAACCTGCGGATGACCGCAGTAATCCATGATCCTGCGGATATTCGGTGGATGAGAGGTCTCGCTTCCATGCACCTCCAGCCATATTTCAACACCGTAGTCCGCGGCAAAGCGTCCGCATTCGCTCAAAGCCCTGCCGATCTGCTCCAGCGTTTTCTCCGGGGGAACACCCTGAGGCAGTGCATTCGGGCGCACCTTCACGCCCTTTGCGCCAACGTCCTTCGCAAGAAGCACAAACGATTTGCACGTCTCGATGTTCTGGCGCACCACCGATTGATCCGGAGAGTGAAATTCACATACTGTGCCAAGCCCCCACAGAGTTAAGCCGGAATCCTGAAACATCGCCCGAACTTCCCTCCGCCGATCGGTTCCAATAGACGGCTCAACACCATGCGCGTGAGTGGTTCGAAGTTCTACCCCCTCAAAACCGGTGGCGCGGCACTTCTTGATAATTGTGGGAATATCCCAGTCTTTCGCCATATTGTAGGTAACCAGGCCCAGCTTCATACGAGGCTCCCCCGCAGTCCGCGGTGCGGCAAGTGGTCCGCCAACCGCAAAAGCGCCGGCCGCAGCGGCAATCCCGCCTTTCAGAAGGTCACGGCGTGTGCCCATAACAGCCCCTCCATCTCCACTGCGCCACAGGCGTCACTCCTGTGCCACATCAAGCTCCAATCCGCGACAGCGCGTACAAAAGCCCCAAAATAAGCAGTGAAAACACCAGCGCCGCCAAAAATCCGCCGATGTTCACAAGCCTCGGGTATTTAACCTCCCACGGATGTGGCTCGGATGAGCCAGCATACACCATTTTCACTCCGGCTTTCCTCAACTCTTCCTCTCGGCCTACCGGTGTGCGAAGAAGCATGTAGAACTCATCCAAAGCCTTCTGGTCGTGCGGTTTCGTCATCAAGCTGACCAACACCAGAACAACTATGCCGATCGGCAAATAGCAGGCGACTCGGCCCACCAAATCCATCTTCCCTGGAAACGCTCCCAAATACGGCAGTGACAAACCTACTTTCGCCGCCAAGCTCCCCACCTGGCCGACCCACAGCCACACAGCAAGCATTACCAAGAAAGAAGCCCATGCCCCCGGAGCATTTGCGCGCCTCCAAAGCACGCCGCCCCACATGAAAACCCCCGTCAGCGCCGCCAAGTCCCAAAAAATCACAAGGGCATCAGCCACACCGGGTATCACAAACGCAAACGCCACGCCCAATCCTACAACTATCAAACCGGCCCACCGTGCCAAACGAAGCAGGCTCTGCTCGCTGATATTCGGATTGATGTACCTCGCATAAAGATTCCGAGTGATCAGCGCCGACCCAGCCACCATAAACGCGCTGAGGGTGGACATCTGCGCCGCTAATATAGCCGCGAACATCAAGCCCGTAGCCCCAGGCGGAAGAAGTTGGCGTATAGCAGTGCCAAACGCAAGCTCCCGGTGCTCGCCCAAGCTCGGCACCAACCCTTTCGCAACCATAGCGGCCACTATCACGCCCGTAAACGCCCACCCGATCGCGCAAAACCGCTTCACAAAGTTGCCGTAGGTGAAACCCACACGCCCCTCAAACTCTGTCTTCCCTGTGGAACACACCTCCATTATGTGCGGGTGCGATACTATTCCTATCAACATCACAATGCTCCCAACGATTATGAACCATATCGTTAGCTCCTGCGGGGCGTGCAGGCTGAACATCTCGGGAGCGAGTGCCTCGTGAAGCCCGCGGAAACCACCAACAACGCTCAACCCGAACGGCACAAGCATCAAAGACATCACAACGATCAGCAATCCCTGCACAGACTCGGTTATCACCGTGGCAACCAAACCGCCGGCCATTCCGTAGGCAACAAAAACAGCTGTCATCCCCAGGATCGAAGTCCACTGCGGAATAACGCCCTGCGTAACAGCCTCTGTGATAACACCCGTCCCCTTTAGAAGAGTGCCGGTGTTGACGGAAAAGATCAGCACGGCCCACACCGCATACAGCAACCCCATACCGCGCCCAAAGCGCGCTTCGAAAAAATCCGCGGTGGTGAGATACCGCGAGCGACGAAAAAACGGAGCTATTATCCAGTAAAACGGGGTGCAGAATAGGTAAACAAATGTGTACCAAATGCCGGAAAGGCCGCGCTGATACGCGGCCCCAACAACACCAACGGGGTCATCGGCATGGGTGCCGGTGCCCAAAGCGTGCATAACCATCAACCACTTGCTGAACCTTCGCCCTCCAGCAAAGTAATCCCCAGAACTCCGCACTTTCACCGTCTGGTACACGCCAAGAAAGGCCATGGAGGCAAGATACAGCAACACCACAGCAACGTCGGCCAAGGTAAACTTCTGCATAGGCAGTCTCTCGCTTCAGCGAAGTTCCACCTTCGGCGGATTGGTGTAGGCGTAGGCTACATCTGCAACCCTTGCCTGCTCGGTAGACCCCTTGTGCAGATAGATGCGGTACCGGAAGGTAACACTGCCGCCCGCAGGGACCGTGTGGCTTCCGTCAGCCGATCGATCTCCGGTAAAATCGCGCAGGCCGAACGGGTTGGCGGCGAAAAGTCCATAGTCGCGAACGTGCCAGTACGTGGGATGTCGGAAGCTGGTAGGATGGTCCATTACAGCAATACCCACAACTTCACCGCTCACCGGTCCACAGTAGTCGCACCATTCAGCTCGCTTCCCCCAAGCATCTCTGTCTTTATCACCCCTGGAATTCACTATATGGCCCTTGCCGCCGGTCACATCCATCGAAGTCGCCACGCGAATGCCGAAGGTTCCCTCCTTCGTATCTCCAAAAACCACAGGTCCGTTGGTAGCCCGAACTGTCACCTCGAAATCCAAAAGGCGGCCCTGTGCGGTGTTGTACACCCGCATCACGCGAACATCCTCGCACACCTTCTTGCCGTCTGGGGCTATCCAATTCACCTTCGCGCGCAGTCTGCCGAATACAGGACCGCTCTCCAGCGCCTCATAGGATGCATGCTCGGTTCTACCGGCCTTCTGGC
>JBMFPP010000175.1:0-5764 GCA_049969055.1 Armatimonadota bacterium
ATAGCGGTTGCAGATGCTTTGCTGATTCTGCGGGCGGCTGTTGGGCTGATACAGCTTCCGAGCACCATGCCCGGCGGGCAGGAGCGCCCGCCTGTGTTGGGTCCCCTCATACAGATGCTGGAGATTACCGGACCGCAGGCGAAAACATTTACACTTCCCGACGCACTTTGGGTAACCGGCAGGGTATTGGATGCTTCCAACAAGCCGGTGGCTTTTGCGGAGGTGGAATTCAGCCTGATGGATGGTTTTCCCCATTCTTTCAACGCAACCACCGATGCCAACGGCGCTTACAAGGTGGCAGTTCTTCCCGGCGCTTATCGGGCTTCCGTCACCTTCTCGCCGGTTGGAGTTCCTTCTGTTGAGTTTGAGTACACCGCGCCGGATTCGATGCAGGTAACCAAAGACACCGTGAAGGATTTCACACTGCCGCAGGTGCCCAGGTTGTTCAACGTGGCTGGAAAGGTGCAGGTTTCAAACACAGGATTTGTGCCCATTTCGTTACTGCTTGAGCAGACCGACGAACAACCGCTTACCGCGGCGGTTTCAACTCCTGTGTCTCCCGACGGAAGCTTCAAGGTTGGGGTTCCAGCCGGCTCGTACAGTGTGAATGTTGGTATTTTTTCTGGGACGCTTGGTCCGTGGTTTCCAGGCGGCGAAGGTACAGGCGATGAGGATACCGGAGACGGCGGTGAAGAGATTCCGCCGCTTCCCCCCGGACTGCCCAATATTCCAGGACTGCCCACAGTACCGGAAATTCCGTCTATTCCGGTGGTAGGCAGTCAATGGGTGAAGCCTCTGCAGATTATGTTTGCAGATCTTCACGTGGATCTTCCACAGCCTTTGGCGGTTTCGGGAGATACAACGGCCAATCTTGTGGTGCCCAAGCTTGTGAAGCTGAGCGGCAAGGGGATACTACCTCAGGGGGTGCCGCAGAATGCACAGGCAGTGGTCGCCGCCATTCCGGTGAAGGAGGGCCAGGAGCCTTTTCTTGCTCCTGCAGGATACAGCATGCAGGGGTTGGTAATTAACGGTCAGTACTTGCACTGGCTGGTACCGGGCAGTTACTCGATAAGCACCGAGATAATGGTGGGAAGCGAGGCTTTGGCAACAAGCCTGTGGTCTTTGTTCAAGGAAAAGCTGGAAGTGGCAGAGGATACCGTGCTGGATGTAACTTTTCCCCAGTTTTCCGTTCCGGAGCCAACAGCCCAGCTTGATGGAACCGTGGTAGATGCTCGCGGTAGTGCTGTGGTAGGTGCGGAGGTGACTTTGTCGACCGCTCTGCCGCAAACCATGCCGCCCACAGCTCCAAGGACGATGGTAACCGCGATGGCTAAAACCGGGAGCGGTGGAAAGTTCGCTGTGAAGCTTCCCCCCGGGGTTTACATGGTTGTGATTCAACCGCCTGCTTCAGAGTCAAAGGGGTGAGGGAGTTTCCCAAGCCGTTTGAGGATGCATTAGCGCTTAAGAGCCTGCCGAAGCTAGCATCTACTGGTTGAGCTGGCGGGATTTTTAAGCAAACTCTCCTTCGTCCCTTTCAGCCCTCTTCAAAAGAAGGGGGCATTTAGTTTGCCTTGTCCGGAACTGGGGGAGGAGTGGATTGGTGTGTTCTGGGGCTTTTCCAGAAGGTTTTGCAGAGCTTTGAAAAGCCCTGGAAATATTCTTTTCCGTTGAAGCATCGGTGCATCGGGTATATAATGGGCATGTGAAAGTTGCAACTGCAAGAGAAATGCGCAACATCGACCGCCTTGCGGCCGAGAAGTACGGCGTGACCGGCATGGAGCTTATGGAGCGCGCCGGGATGGCCGTTTTTGAAGAGGCGCGCCGGATTTTGGATGAGCGCCGCGGGTCGAGAGCGGTGATTGTGTGCGGAAGGGGCAACAACGGCGGCGACGGCTTTGTGGTGGCTCGGCTGTTAGCACGCAGTGGGTATCGGCCTTGGGTTTTTCTGGCTGGCCGCGCGGACGCTTTGAAAGGCGATGCCGCCGCTAACTATAAGAGGGCGGTAGTCGCCGGCGTGCCGGTCCAGGAGGTTGAGGATGTCCCATTGCACCTTCCTCCGTGCGACATTGTGGTGGATGCACTGCTGGGCACCGGCCTCCAAAGCGATGTTGAGGGCCTGTTCGCCGAGCTGGTGCGCCTCATGAATGAGCACCCAGCCCCGGTGCTTTCTGTGGACATACCCTCGGGTTTGGATTCTGACTCAGGGATGCCCAGAGGTGCCTGCGTTCGCGCCGATGCCACCGTTACCCTGGGCCTGCCGAAGGTTGGCATGGTTGTTTTCCCAGGGGTGGAGTACGTGGGCAGGCTTCGGGTTGCCGATATAGGCATCCCTTCGCCTTTGCTGGAGGGTAAAGACCCGGATCAACCGCTCAATCTGAATTTGGTAACGCCGGAAATGGTGCGGGATTGGCTGCCGCCCTTGGAGGCGACAACCCACAAAGGCGCCCGCGGAACGGTTCTTGTTGTGGCCGGATCGGTCGGTTTCACCGGCGCGGCTGTTCTCACTTCCGAGGGCGCGTTGAGGTCCGGCGCTGGTCTCGTGTTTTTGGCCTGCCCCAAGAGCCTCAATCCCATCTACGAAGTTAAGCTCACCGAAGTAATCACTAGGCCGGTTCCGGAGCCGGACGGCGCCGGCTGTTTCGGGTTGGAAAGCGTAGATGCTTTGCTTCGGGAGGCATCCAGGGCCGATGCGTTGGCAGTTGGTCCGGGCTTATCAACCGCGCAGCCTGCATCTGATATGCTGGCGGCGTTTCTTCCGAAGGTGCAGGTTCCCACGGTTTTGGATGCGGACGGACTTAACATCTTGGCGGCCCGCCCAGAGATAGCCCTGCCCCCAGAATGCGTTTTAACCCCCCATCCCGGAGAGATGGGCCGGCTTATGGGTATGGCGGCAAAGGAGGTTCAAGAGAGCAGAATTCGAATTGCCCGCGAGGCGGCATATCGGTTCGAGAGGATTGTGGTTTTGAAGGGAGGGGCTACGGTGGTTGCCGAGCCGAACGGAGAGGCTTACATCAACCCAACCGGCAACAGCGGAATGGCAACTGGTGGGACGGGCGATGTTCTCACGGGGGCTGTTGCGGCTCTTATGGCAAGGGGAATGACTCCGCTCAAAGCCGCTGTGGCAGGGGTTTACCTCCACGGGCTTGCCGGCGATCTGGTTGCCGAGGAGCTGGGCCGCGAAGGCATGGCCGCCGGCGATCTGCTTTTGAAATTGCCGTTGGCTTTCCGCCGCATTCGGAATTGCTGATGGAGAGGAGCGTGGCCAAAATGCTGTGCGCCGATCTTCCACGCAGATACAGGGCACTGCTTTCGAAGTTTTTGCTTGTTTTGGCCGCAGGAGCTTGCTTGGCTTGTTTCGCTTGGGCGGAACCTCGGTCGGTTCAGCCTGGTTCGGCAGAGAAGGCGGATGTCAAAGCTTCCAGAGCCAAGGGGTCGCAGGTGTTTCGGCTTGACTTAATTTTTCCGCACGAAGGATCGTTTGTGGTGTGGGCCAGATATAAGGGGGAAAAAGGCCGCTACTGCGCCGGGCCTTACACCATTAAGGGAACGCGGGCTTCTTTGAGTTTACCAGTGAAAGGCGATTTAGAGCTCACCGTGCTTGATGCCCAATCGAAGACAGCGGCTCGTGCCGAGGTGTCTGCCGCTCCGGGTGGTCAAGGGAAGCTTCTGCTGGAGCCGAAGGATTTTTCGTTTGCGGCCAGGGTGTTGGTTCGCGTTCTCAGCGGCGACAGGGCCGTGTCGGCCGCTTTGGTAACACTGCAGGATTCCAAAGGCGTTCAGCATCAACGCATCCTTATGCCGGGGCAGGGAGGCGTGGTTGCTTTTGAGGGAGTGGCTTTGGGCCGGGCTGTGGTGCGCGTGCAGTACAACGGAGACCGCACTGCCTCTCAGGATGTTGATATAGCTTCTTCGGATGCGGCGGCACGCGGACGTTTTGTGGATGTTTTTGTGGCAGGCGCCTCGTCGACGGAGAGTCCGGCTGGTGAGCGTGGGGGTGAGCTGGGGTCAGCTCGGGGTGAGCGCACGGTTTCAGAGCGGCGTGGTTACGGCGGTTCAGGTTTAGCTGGATATGCAGTGGCGCTGGCTTTGGTGGTTCTGCTCGTTCTGGTGGGGATGTATCTGGTTAGAGCAGGGATTGTCTCGCCGGAGCGGCTTTTCGCCAAGTACGCCGCCAAGCCGGCGGAAGAGCAGACCGCAGCCGAGCCTGAAGCGCCGTTAGCGCAGGTGCCGCCGGGTGTTTGCGAATTCTGCGGCACCCCGAAGGATCCGGTAACCGGTGCATGCGCATGCTCTCTACCTTCAACTGCCGCATCTCCTGCTTCAGGCGCGGTTGTTGGAACCGGACCGCGGTTTGTGGTGCTCTCCGGTCCTGTTTCCGGGCAGGTGTTCGCGTTGAGCCGCGACGTTGTTTCGCTTGGTCGGGAACCCGGAAACGATATAGTGATCCAGGGCGACCCAACGGTGTCGCGCCGGCACGCTGTTGTTGAGATGCGCGGTGGCCAGCCCTTTATAATCGATCAAGGGTCCGCCAACGGTACTTTTGTCAATGGAGCGCGCGTAACAGAGGCTGTACTAAATCCCGGGGACGAAGTGGTGCTTGGTCGAACACGGATGAGGTTTGAAGCATGAATCGGGTACTGCTCAGCGTTTTAGGGGCGGCATCCGGCGCTTTCGTGGTGTGGTTGATTGCCGAGCCGATCCCCTGGCTTACCACCGACCTGCCGCCCGGCGCACCGGTGAACTACACATCGCAGATGGTGCTCGGGGCGCTTGTGGGAGCAGGGATCGGAATTGGGTTGGGGGCGGCCGAAGGGATTTACCGCGGCTCTAGACAGCAACTGCGGCTTTGGAGCGCGCTTGGCGGTTTGGTGGGTGTAATCGGCGGTTTGGTGGGCATATACATAGGCCAGATGGTGTTTGGCCCGGCCTATGAGGTGGGTGAGAAGCTGAGCTCTTTCAGTGCGGCGGCCGGTTTTGCAGTGCAGACCGCGGCCCGAGCCGTGGGTTGGGCGCTGATGGGCATGATTATGGGAGCGGCGCAGGGCCTTATCTACGGTGCTCCTGACAAACTGCGCAGTGGGTTCATAGGCGGGCTTGTCGGCGGCGCGGTCGGCGGCTTTCTCTTCCAAGTCCTCTGGCTGATTTTGCGGGTGCCGGAATTCAGCAGAGCTGTTGGGTTTCTTACTGTCGGGGGCGCAGTTGGCCTTGGTATCTCCACAGCCGAGGAGGTTCTCAAGCAGGCCTGGGTCCGTGTGTTGGTTGGCAGGAACGAAGGGCGCGAGTACATTCTATCGAAGCCGATTACTGTAATCGGCAGGGACGAGCTTGCAGACGTGGGTTTGTTCGGCGATAGGTCGGTGGGGTTGAAGCATGCGGTTATTAGGCGTACAGAAAGGGGATATCTGCTTCAGGATGCGGGCAACACAACGGGGACCAAGGTAAACGGTGTTTCTGTATCTGAGCGCTTGCTTCGGGACGGCGACGTGATTGAAATTGGGAGTTTCAGGTTGGAGTTCCATCAAAAGGCCGGGCGCGTGCCGGTGCCTCAGCCTGTGGATGTTCCACAGAGCCGGCCCGAACCCGCTGTAGCTCCTCCTGGAGTCTGCCCGTACTGCGGCGGCACGAAAGATCCGGTTACCGGCGCCTGCTTGTGCACGGTTTCTCCGGCACCGGGGGCACCCACCACAGGTCCATCAGCTGTCTTCGGCGGAACTGCCGTGCGTTACGTGCTTGTGGGGATTGCGGGGCCGCATGCCGGGGCTCG
>JBMFPP010000176.1:0-5758 GCA_049969055.1 Armatimonadota bacterium
ATTTTAGGTGCGGTTTGGGCCGCGGTTCTTCTGGCCGTTACTATAGCCGCGGAGAGGCCCAAAGGTGCGTTGACCGGAAAGGTGGTCGAAGCGTCTGGAAAGCCGGTGCCAAACGCCCTTGTTGTGATCTCCTCGTACAATGAGCGCACCGGTGAGTATTTTTCAGCGAAAACGCGCGCCGACAGTCACGGGCGCTTTGTACTTGCTGGCATTCCTGCTGGCAAGCACAATATCAGCCCACATTCACCGGGGTTTGCGGCCGCGGAGGTTCAGGAGGTGGCCGTCAAAGAGGGCAAAAACGCGCCGCTCATATTGAGGATGACGGAGCGCCCACCGGAGGTGTACGTTGGCTTTACTGCGAGGGAGTTTTTGGCCGGCCGTCGCCCGCGCATCCAGGTTAATGGGGCAGTGAGGCCGCCGGCGGAGGTTCGCCTGAGCGTTTTTCGCGTTGACATGCTTTCGTATCTGCGCTCTCCGAAAGGCCTCAGCGTGCTGGACGCAAACCGCCCGTTCAGCGGGCGCCCGCTGGCAGAATGGAGCGTGCGCATCGAAAATACAGACGACGATGGCTACTTCTACAGAAGCACGGAAGTTCCGGTTTCGTCACCGGGCGGCTACGTGGTTGGAGCGAGTCTCGGCAGGGTGTACCGAAGGTTTTGGATTTTGGTAACACCGCTTGGTTTAGTGGTGAAGTCAGCGCCGGGGCGTGCTCTTGTTTATGCGGTTGACCTTGCGCGCGGCGTTCCAACCCCTGGGGCAGAGGTAGAAGCGTGGTCTGCCGGCCATCTCCTTTGGAAAGGAGTAACGGGTCCTGATGGTACCGTTCAGTGGGATCGGGCGGATCTTGGAGGGTCCGTTACGTTCATTGCGCAGAAGAGGGGCGGTATTGCCTTTGTCTATTCCGGAGGAGCCGCGCCTAGCGAATACCGCTGTTACATTTACACAGACCGTCCGGTGTACAGACCCGGGCAGAAAGTTTACTTTCGAGGCATCCTTCGCAGAAAACAGCTTCAGGGCTACGAAACTCCCAGCGGAAAACCCGTGTATGTTGAAGTGAAAGACGAGGGCGATAACACGATTGCTTCGATGAACCTCACCACAAGTGAATTTGGAACGTTCTGGGGGGAAGCCGCGCTTGATCCAAATGCGGCGCCGGGAAACTACTCCATCAATGTGTCTGCCCTTGGTGAGAAGCATTCGGCCTCGTTTGAGGTGCAGGAGTACAGAAAGCCGGAGTACTTTGTGGAGGTATCTTTTCCACGAAAATACTACTTGGCCGGCCAAACGGTGCAGGCGGATGTGAAGGCCGAATACTACTTCGGCGCGCCGGTTGTGGGTGCGAAAGTGGTATACATTGTCCGCCGCCAGCCGTACTGGATATGGGAGCCGGAAGATCCAGCCGAGGTGTTCTTCGGGGAAGAGATCGGCCCGGGTTCGGAAGAATACGGATGGTACCCTAGCGGATACGGCGAGTTCCTGCTTGAGGGAGAAGCCGCCACCGATGCAAACGGGCGACTAACTGTTCGTATCCCCGCAGAGCGGCTCGACACTCCTCAGCTTTACACCATCGAGGCGCAGGTTACGGATGTGAGCGGCCGCACCGTAACCGGCGTTGGTCACATTCCTGTAAGCCCTTCTATGCTTCGGCTGAGCGTTCAACCGGAGCGATGGCTGTGCCAGCCTGGGGTTCCGATGATAGTGCGCATACGCGCCGAAGATTTGGAAGGTCACCCTGCGCGGGGGAGGCGGGTGGACGTGCATACTGAGTCGGTCACCTGGGAGAAGAACGAGGAAAAATTCAGGCATGTGGCCACGGCCGGAGCCGTTACGAACGCCGAAGGTACAGCAGAGGTGCGGCTTCCGCCTCTTGCCTCGGGGACATACCGTGTTCTCGCAACAGCCAGAGATGCCAGCGGCGCTTTGGCGAAATCCGAAACTCGAATCTGGGTTGCCGATGAGGCAGGTATTCCCTTCCCATCCCCGTACGAGCTGGAACTAGTGCGGGATCGAAACTTTTACCGTCCCGGAGACACTGCCAAAGTTCTCATCAGATCCCGCGCCCGCGGCGCATATGCGCTTGTGGCACTGGAGGGGCGCGATTTGTTCAATTACCAGGTGGTTCGGCTTACGGGTTCCAACGTTATCGAAGTGCCTTTAGAGCGCGTCCACATGCCCGGCGTGTATCTGAATGTGTGTGTGGGAACAAAGGATGGTTTCATTCTGCGGAATATGTCGCTTTACATTTCGCCGGCGGACCAGCTGTTGAATGTGCAGATAACCCCCGACCGCACCAAGTACCATCCGGGTGAGACCGCAACCTACCGCTTGATGGTAACAGATTTCCAAGGAAAGCCAGTCAAGGCAGAACTCTCTTTGGGGGTGGTGGACGAGGCCGTTTATGCCGTGCGCAGTGAGCGCGCCGAGGATATCAGGCGCTTCTTCCACGGCACCGTCGAAAGCGTTGTTTTCACATCAACCAGCATGTCGGAGTATTACAGCGCTGGTGCGAATAAGATGGGGATGGAAGACCGAACGCGGCGCTACTTTCCTGATACCGCCTTTTGGAGCCCTTCTATTGTAACCGATGAGAACGGAACAGCCGTTGTTTCTTTCACAATGCCGGATTCGCTTACCTCGTGGCGGGCCACCGCCCGGGCTGTTACGTTGGATACAAAAGTCGGTTCGGCGGTTATAAGCGTTGTGTGCACCAAGGATCTGCTGGTGAGGCCACTGCTTCCCCGCTTTTTCACCGAAAGGGACCGCGTTTTGATAGGCGCGGCGGTTCACAATTATACGAGAGACAAACAGCGCGTTCGCGTGGTGCTTCGAGCGGATGGATTGTCAGTGCAAGGCGCGGCTTCCACAGTGGTGGAAGTGCCTCCGAATGGGGTTCAGCGAGTTCAGTGGAACGTGTCACCTGCCGCTACAGCTGCTGAGAAGGCGAAAAATCTTTCGCCAGTGCGCCCATTCTGGTCGGCACTGGTGAGAGTGTCTGCAGTTGGACAAGGGGCCCGAGACTCTGTTGAAATGGAGATCCCTGTTCTACCGCACGGAATGGAGTTGTTTGCATCTCGAGCCGGCGAAGTGGATGAGCAGGAGCGGTTCAGCCTCGGCATACCGCAGGATGCACTGCCGTACCCCCGCGAGTTGAAGATTACTCTGTCTCCCTCTGTTGCGTCTGCTGCGCTTGGCGTGCTGGACAGTCTGCGACGCTACAGATACGAATCCGCCGAGGGGATAATGGATGTTCTGCTTCCAGACGTGGTTATGCTGGATGCGCTGGAAAGGCTCGGCATTCAGAAACCGGCAGAAAGAGAAAGGCTTTATAAGCTTGTAAGAGCTGACCTACAACGTGTGTACCAGCTTCAGCGCGGGGACGGCGGCTGGGGGTGGTGGTACTACGATCCTACCGACGGCTGGATGAGCGCCTACGTGCTGTACGGCCTTCTCCGCGCTCGTCAGGCCGGCTTTGATGTGCAGAAAACGGTTGTGGAAAGCGCTGTGAAGGCTGTTCGTGAAGCAGTAAAGCGCGAGGCCAACTTCGACAAGCTTTCCACAATGGTGTATGTTCTTTGCTTGGCCGGCAGTCCTCCCTGGGAACAACTCCGCACGCTCTTATCACGCACCGAGCATCTGCAGAACTACAGTGTTGCCCTGCTGATGCTGTCTCTGGATGCAGTTGGGCAGAAACAGCGGGCGCGGGCGCTGATTCCGCGTTTGGTCCGGGGCGCCGTGCAAACGCCGGCAACATGCTCTTGGCCGGAAACCTTCCCTTGGGGGTTCTACTCTTGCAACGAGTATGAAACTACCGGCTACGCTCTGCGTGCCCTGCTCAAAACCGATCCCGGCAGTCCGCTCATTCCGAAAGCGGTGAGGTGGCTTATGCTGCGTCGGCAGGGCGATAGATGGTCGGCCAACTATGATACAGCTTCGGTTGTTTACGCGCTGGCGGACTACTTGCTGACAGCAGAGCGGGAGCGGCCGTCTTGTTCCGTTTCGGTGTTTGTGAACGGTCAGCCTGTGCGCCGTGTGAAGTTCGGACCGCAGGACGTGTACGCTCCTGAGGTTGTATTGGCAGTGCCTCCTGGGGTATTGAAAGCAGGCGCGAACTTTATCACTTTAACCAAGAACGGAACAGGCCGGGTTTTCTACACCGCACAGCTGAGATGGTACAGCGGGACCGAAAATATCCCGCCCAGAGCTGGCTTGGTGAACATTCGAAGGTCTTACTGGAGACTAGTTGCCAGCAAAAATGTCGACGGCACGATATCTTACGTTCCCAGGCCGCTTGACGGAAGGGTCGGCCCAGGGGATCTTATACAGGTGCGCTTGGATGTGATCTCTCCGCGTGAGGCGCAGTATCTGGTGGTGAATGACCACATACCGTCTGGCTTTGAGCCGGTTGGCACATTGGAGGCGGAGCGCGGTTCAGCGGCTTACATGCGCGAGGGCTGGGACTACTGGTGGGCCGGTCAGCAGTTTCGCGATGAGTCAGCAACATTTTACTTGAGAAGCGTGCGCAGAGGAAAACAAACCATTACATACACCCTGAGGCCGGGGCTTGCCGGTGAGTTCCACGTGCTTCCGGCCCGGGTATCCGGTTTGTATGAGCCAGATCTTTCTGCGCACACGGCGGAAGCGCGCCTGAGGGTTTTGCCGAGGTAGGCTCACTCTGAACAGCAAGGCTTGCTAAACTAAAAAGCGGCAGATCCTGGGCAAACATTTGTCTGGGGAATTAAGGTGAAGCCACCAGCGGAGTTGGGGATGCATAGGTACTTATCTACTGCGGCGGCCGTGGTTTGTGCGCTGGCTGTTAGTGCGGTTTGCTGGGGTTTATTGGTCCGCCGTCCCGCGGTTGTGCTGGGCGCTTTCAGTACAGACCTTTCTGCAAGAACTGCTCGGCAGATGGTCAACATTCGGAGGGCGGTCTGCCTGCTGAATGGGGCGGTGGTTCCCCCCGGTGGGGAGTTCTCTTTCAATGCTCGGATTGGGGCTTGTACGGTGGGGCGCGGCTTTGTTCCCGCGCCAACCATAGTGGCGGGGGAACTCACGGAAACGCCAGGGGGCGGTATTTGCCAGGTTTCGTCCACACTGTACAATGCTGTTTTGCTCTCGGGGCTGGAAATCGCGGAAAGGCACCCGCACAGCAGGCCTCCGCTTTCCGTACCGCCCGGGCGCGATGCGGCTGTTTTCGCTCCTAATCTGGACCTGCGCTTCCGAAACAATACAAACAGCAGAATAGTTGTGCGGGCTTCAATCTCGGCGGGCAAGCTTGTTTGCTGCATCGTTGGTGCATCCCAACCCAAGGAATCGTTCTCGCTGGCTGTGGAGACGGCCGAGGTACGCCGGAGTGGAAGACCGGCTTTGGTGGCGCGCTTGTGGCGGGTTAAGTATACCTGCGGAAGGGAAATCACCAGGGAGATGATATCGGAAGACGTGTACAGAATGTAGATTCGGACAGCCGTTGCGGCGTACTAACCAAGGAATTTCGATAGTGCTTGCGGTGCGCCGAGGTCGGCCGGCGTTCCGCGGTTTACCGTATTTGCGACGCAACCACTTTTGCGGAGAGTGTATGGATGAATAATAGGAGGAGAAACGCAAGAGAGCTTTTCGTTCGAAGCATTCACAATCCGATTATCACGTATCGAGATATGCCGTCGGCATGCAACAGTGTGTTCAACCCCGGGGCGACAATGTTTGGAGATGAAACACTGCTTCTGCTCCGCGTGGAGGATCTGGAGGGGAGATCGCACCTCAC
>JBMFPP010000177.1:0-5752 GCA_049969055.1 Armatimonadota bacterium
ACACTGATCTTCAAGCTTTCCAAGGGGTACCGTCAAAGGGTTGGGCTTGCCCAGGCGCTGGTGCACAAGCCGGAGGTGCTGATTCTCGACGAGCCAACCGTTGGCCTTGATCCTGGGCAGGTAATAGAAGTGCGTCAGCTTATCAAGAGCTTTGGCGGTCAGCATACGGTTATACTCAGCACACATATCCTTTCAGAGGCAAGCGCGGTGTGCGGAAGAGTGATTATTATTCACGAGGGCCGCATCGTTGCCGCGGATACTCCGGAGAATCTCACGCGAAGGTTGAGGGGGTCCCAAAGGGTTTTGCTGGTGGTTCGAGGGCCGGCGGAGGCGGTTGCTTCGTTGGTGAGAGCGGTGGACGGCGTAGTCCACGTGGAGGCAAGCGAAAATCGAGATGGAACCGCGAGCCTTGTTGTGGACGCGGTTCCGGACCGAGAGGTGCGGGAGAGCATTGCCAACGCAGTGGTAAACTCTGGGTGGGGCTTGCGACAGCTTCAGTCGGTTAGTATGAGCCTTGAGGATGTGTTCTTGAAACTCACTCGCGACGAAGATAATGCGGAAATCGGCGGCCGCTGATTGTTCAGAAAGCTTTTGGGAGGAATCCGGTCGCTTTACAAGGAGTGAGGTATGAGGTCAATTGCCGCTATAGCTGCGAGGGAATTCAAAGCGTATCTTTCCAGCACCATTGGTTACGTGGTTGCCGCTATGTTTCTGCTTTTGTCTGGCTACTTCTTTATCGCCATACTGTTTAACCCGTTTGGTCCACCTGAGACGCGCTATTGGTTCGGCAACATTACGATAACCATGCTGATAGTTGCTCCGGCCATTACGATGCGGCTTTTAGCCGAAGAGCGAAGGAGCGGAACCATTGAGCTGTTGATGACTTCCCCGGTTACAGAGTGGCAGGTTGTTTTGGGAAAGTATTTTGGGAGTTTAGCTTTTTACATTTTCATACTCATTCTGCTTCTGCAGTATCCGGTGCTTTTGAGGCGCTTTGCAAACGCGGATATTGGACCCATAATCTCCGGCTTCATAGGGCTACTGCTTTTCGGGGCTTTGTTCTTGGCAATAGGGCTTTTGTTTTCCAGCTTCACAAAAAGCCAGATTATATCTTTTATTGGAACGTTTGGGGTTCTGCTGTCGCTTTACATAGTAGATTGGATGTCCTCTTCTCTGAGTGCACCTTGGAGCAACCTTCTCACGCACCTCTCCGTGAGACAGCATTTGGAGAACTTCACAAAAGGAATTATTGACACGCGGGACGTCTTCTTTTACTTATCTGCGATAGTTTTGTCGCTGTATCTGACGGCGCGGTCGCTTGGTGGAGTCAGAACCTAGGGGGTTCAGCTGGATGATGGTACGGGTAAGCGGCAGTGGTTTGTCTCCGCGCGAGCAGTTGGCTATGCAATGTGGGTGGATAGGCTTGGCCGCCCTTGTATTTGGCGTTTTCGTGTGGTTAGTTGAACAGCAGGTGACTTTGCTCGCGGGGATATCGTTTGGGATATCGGCCGTTTTGATTGCGGTATACCTATGGAAGCGCTGGAAGGCCGTTCTCCAGGCACTGACTAAGCCGCAAACGCTTTCGGGCGCCAACGCGGTTTTATTCATAGCGGCGTTGGTGGGGATAGTGGTTTTGCTCAACTACCTATCTGCCCGCCACCGCTACCAGATTGACTTAACGAAGACCAAGCGCTTCACGTTGGCCCCGGTGAGCAGGAAGGTGGTGCGCAGTCTCAAGCAGGATGTTGAAGTAACAGCCTGGGTAAACGAGACCTCTTTCGGGGGTTTGAATCCAGAATACCAAAAGGTGGAGGACCTTCTTGCCCAGTATCAGGCGGCGTCTCCACATGTGAGGTTCCGAGTGCGCGATCCCAGGCGCTTCAGAGACGAGGCTCTGAGAGCGGGGGTTAAATCCTTCCCTGTGATCATTATGAGCACCAAAGACGGGAGACGCCAGGAGATCACAGGTACCGACGAAAAGGATATAACGCTTGGGTTTATAAAGCTTGTTAAAGGTTCTAGGAAAAAGATATACTTCGCTGTTGGGCATGGGATGCGAAGTTTGGACGACTTCGGCCCCGACGGATTGAACACCGCCAAAGACCTCCTTGAAAGCCTGTACCACAAGGTTGCAACGGTTGACCTAGTGGCCTCCCGCTCGGTGCCACGGGATTGTGCGGCCCTGGTCTTGGTGGGCCCTAAGTCGATGCTTCTGCCTTCCGAAGAGGAGGCCATCCAGAAATACCTTGGTTCTGGCGGGCGAGTGCTCGTCTTCTTAGAGCCTATGGGGCCGGATCTCAAAACTTTGCTTGCGCCGTGGGGTGTTTCTCCGAGAAATGATCTGGTACTTGATGAAAGACAGAACGCTGGTAGCCCAGCCGCGGTTGCCGTCACCGAGTTCGACAGCAGCCATCCGGTGACTAAGCAGCTGCGGTTAGTAATACTGGACGGTGCTCGCTCGCTGAGCGTTTCCTCTGTAAAGGGAACTACCGCAGTTCATCTGATGAAAACCTCAAAGTACAGTTGGGGCGAAACCGATTTGAAGACTTCACCGGCCAAGCCCGGGGACAAAGATGCTCGGGGACCCCTTACGGTGGCTGTCGCTGTTACCAAGGAGCTTGGCGCCGAACCCCAGCAGTCTTCCGAGGTTCCACAAAGCAAGAAGGTTAGCCGCTTGGTTGTGGTTGGAAATTCGTCTCTTCCCACCAACCAGGGTTTGCAGATACTAGGTGTTGACAACTTAGCCTTCTTTTCCATGCTGATGAACTGGTTAGTGGAAGATGAAATGCTTCTTGACATCCCGCCGAAGCCGTCTGAAGAGTATTCGTCACCGGTGGTGTTGACTTCCGCACAGCGCCGGTTCGTGGTGTTCGTGAATTGGCTGGGTGTGCCGCTCTGTGTGCTGGCCGCGGGAATAGCGGTGTGGTGGAGGCGGAGGTGATACTTTGAGCAGGATGCCCGAGGAAAAACCTGGAAGCTTGGGCTTTAAGCGCTCGCTCCGCAAGTGGCGGGGGCCGATTGCCGCTGTTGTCTTTGTTGTTCTGCTGGTGTACGTCCTAGGGTTTGAGCGCGGGCCGGTATCCAAACCCGGGGAAAATCCCACGGTGGGCGAGCTGATCAACGTCCGCCCCGGCGATGTTGTTGGAGCTTCTTTCGGAAGCGGCGGCAAAAACATTGAGGTTTCGCGCCAGGGCGATTGGTGGCGCATAGTCCGCCCGATCTCTGCCAGGTGCGACCGCTACGAAGCCGAGCGAGTAACGTCCGGCCTTGTGGATCAGCGCGTTGACGGCGTTTTGGGCGAGGTTGAAAAGCTTTCAGAATACGGATTGGATAAGCCGTGCTTCAGGGTGGTGCTGAAAACGCGCTTCGGCGCTAAAGCCCTCCTCTTCGGCGATAAAGACCCATCCGGTACAAGTGTCTACGTCAAGCCCGAGGATCTTTCCACAGTGTTTTTGCTTCCGACCTACACTGTGGAGGATCTGCAGAAGAAAAAGCCGCAGGAGATGCGCGACAAAGCGGTTGTTGATACCTCCGTGGATAAGATTCGCTCCGTAGTCATAGAAAGCCGAGGCAGCCGGCTGGAGGTTTGTAAACGCGGGGATGAATGGGTGATCTCACGGCCGTTGAGTAGGGACGCCGACGAGGGCGCAGTTGATGACCTTCTCTTCAAGTTAACAGGGCTCAGAGCCGAGGGATTTGCGGATTCCTCCAGGCCTCTGAGCGAATACGGCCTCGATGAGCCCCGGTTGAAAGTTACAGTAGCCGTGTCGGGCCGGCGTGAACCACTTGGGGTTGTTTTAGGGAAGCAGTCTCCCAAAGGCATTTACGCGAAGCGCCTTGATGACAACGAAGTGCTTCTTCTTAAGGGCGACACCCTGAAGGAGCTGGAAAAGCGCCCTATCGACCTAATGGATAAGACCATCCAGCCGGCCAAAGCAGAGGAGATAACGGGTTTATCGATTACAGGCAGTTACGGCGCGATTGTGCTGGAGCGCCGCGGAAGCGAGTGGAGAATGCTGAAGCCGAAATCTGCTCCTGCGGATAGAAACAAGGTGGACAGTGAGCTTTTGTGGGACCTCGGTGAGATGAAGGCGGCTAAGATCCTCTCCGACCGCCTTTTGCATCCGAAGCAGTGGGGGTTGGATAAGCCTTGGCTGTGGATTGAAGTGCGGTCCGGAAAAACCAGCAGGACTATTTTGTTCGGGCAGAAGCGCGGTGATGAAGTGCCGGTAATGGTGCGCGGCGATAGCATGGTTTACGCTGTCAGCAGTTGGGTTGCCGACAGACTGAATGTAAAACCGGATGATTTGCTGAAGAAATAAAGAAGGTTGTTTCCGGAAATTGAAAGCCCCTGCAGGTTTGGATGTTATCTGCGGGGGCTTTTGAGCTTCGGCCGCTCTTACCCGGTTACTAGTGGAATTTAGGGAGCATGTCACCGTGGGCTTCTATGAGGTCGTCGCAAAGCGAAATGATCTCGTCTATGCTGAGTTCCGAGGATGTGTGTGGGTCCAGCAGGGCCGCGTGGTAGATGTGCTCCTTTTTGAGCGTCAGTGCGGCTTCTATGGTAAGCTCTTGAACGTTGACGTTGGTTCTCGTCAGCGCGGCGCACTGGGGCGGAAGATCTCCCACGTAGCACGGCTGTACGCCGTTGCCGTCCACTAAACACGGCACCTCCACACAGCAGTTGTACGGCAGGTTGGTAATTAACCCCTTGTTCAGGACGTTTCCTCCGATTTTGATGGGCTTGTCTTCCACGATGCTTTCGATGATGTACGAGCCGTATTCCCCTGTTCGCGAGTGGGTGAGGTCTTTATTGTTGACCAAATCCTCGCGCATTTTGGCCCAACCTTGGATCTGAGCGACACACCGGCGCGGGTACTCGTCAAGCGGTATGTGGAACCTTTCGATGAGCTCTGGGTAGCGGGCTTTGATGAAATACGGCACATACTCTGCTGTGTGTTCGCTGGATTCTGTAACGTAATATCCGAACCACTTCATGATTTCGAACCGGACCGCGTCCTTGTGCTTGTACTCCGGCAGTTGGGCCCTGCGTTTGATTTCGGGATAGAGATCTTCTCCGTTTCGGCTTATCTCTAGAAGCCATCCTTGGTGGTTAATGCCTGCGATCTTCCACCTGAGGTTATCGTGGGGCAGGTCGAGCGTGCGACACAGGTGTTCGGCACAGCCCTGCACCGAATGGCACAGCCCCACGGCTTTCACGCTGGAAGCCTTCAGCACGGCTCCGGTAACCATAGCCATGGGGTTGGTGTAGTTGAGGAACCAGGCGTTGGGACAGAGCTCTTCTATGTCGCGCGCGAACTCCAGCATAACCGGGATGGTACGCAGGGCGCGGAAAATACCGCCGATGCCCAATGTATCGCCGATTGTTTGCCTCAATCCGTACTTCTTGGGGACCTCAAAATCGATAACTGTGCTTGGTTCGTAACCGCCAACCTGTATGGCGTTAATGACGAAGTCGGCTCCCTTCAAAGCGGTGCGCCTATCTAACGTGGCCTCGATGGTGGCTTTGCCGCCGAGGTTGCGGTTCAAGTTGTGCATCATCATTTCGGAGTCGCGCAGCCGCTCCGGGTCTATGTCAACCAGGCTGATGTGTGCGTCTGCGAGGGATGGAACCAGAAGGCAGTCGCCCAATACGTTTTTTGCAAAGACAGTGCTCCCTGCACCTATGAAGACAATTTTAACCATCCAGACACCTCTTTCGATGTTTGGGATTACACCTTTGTAATTTTTC
>JBMFPP010000178.1:0-5747 GCA_049969055.1 Armatimonadota bacterium
ACCTGATTCAGCGAGTGCGTGCCAAAACCCGGCTTCAAGAAGTCCCAACAAACAAACAGGGATTGATCGAACATCAAAACTTCTTGCCGGTGATTGTTGGCTTTGGAATATCAAAGCCGGAGCACGTCCGCGCCGTTGCAGATTTCGCAGACGGTGCCGTGGTGGGCAGTGCGCTAGTGGACTTTATTGCGCAGAACCAAAGCGACCCAAACCTGCCAAGCAAAGTTGCCTTGCGCGCCGCGCAGATATTTGACCTCCCGGCGCCGCCGAACCCGTAAAACGTCTCCGTATCTTGAAGCAGCGCTCGATTAGGAAGTGAACAGCAACATGAAAACAAGCATTCCGCTCACCATAGCTGGAATTTGCCTGCTGTCGGCCGCCGCATATCCCTCCAGCGTACCCACCTTCTCCCGCTTCGAGCTCACCATCGCCGCCAAAGCGGTCCGCGGAAACCCATTCGACCCCAGCCAAAACGACATCCAAATGATTGTTACGGACCCCAAAGGCCAAACCGCCTCCATCCCCGCATTCTACGACGGCGATAACACCTGGCGGGTTCGGTTTACCCCGCAGAAACCCGGTATATACCGATATCGAATTCAAACGCACGGCAACATCGAGCTGGACGGCACACCCCCAGCAGGAAGTTTTCGCGCTGTGCCCTCCAAAAACCACGGCTTCGTGAGGATAAATCCATCCCTGCGCACACGTTTCGCATTTTCCACCGGTGAACCGTTCTTCCCAGTGGGCCACAATGTCGCCTGGCCTTCGAGATGGCAGTCCCAATTCGTGGACTACGATGCCTTCTTTGCCAAGATGGGTGCCGCCGGAGAAAACTGGGCAAGGGTTTGGATGGCGGCGTGGGGCGGCCTCAACATAGAGTGGACCCCAAGGCGCCTCGGCACCTACAACCTCGAAGCGGCGCGCTACCTAGACCGCATACTCGCGCTTGCTGAGAAGCACGGGATCTTCATCCAGCTCGTGCTTCAGCACCACGGTCAGTTCTCAACCCGCGTAAACCCAAACTGGAGCGAAAACCCCATGAACGAAGCGTTGGGCGGGTTCCTTTCCAAACCCGGAGAGTTCTTCACAAACGCGCAAGCCAAAGAGCTGTTCAAACGCAAAGTAAGATACATCGTGGCCAGATGGGGCTACAGCACCCACATCTTTGCCTGGGAGCTCTTCAATGAGGTGCAGTACACAGACCACCCGGGATGGGATGCCGTGGCGCAGTGGCACTCTGAAATGGCAGACTACATACGCTCCATAGACCCGTACAAGCACCTCATCACCACAAGCAGCCCGGATCCCTCATCGCCAGTATGGAAGTCTATGGATTTCTTCCAAGAGCACTTTTACAACAACGATCCTACAGCCGCGGCTTCCGGAGATCCTAACCCCTCCCGCTTCGCAAAACCCTACTTCGTCGGTGAATGGGGCGCAACCAACGGTGCCGGCCCCGCCGAAAACGGCGCGGAGTTTCTAAGACGCGGCCTCTGGGCCGGCATAATGACAGGCGCTTCCGCCGTACCGATGTTTTGGGATTGGGACTATATCCACCGCCACGACCTCTACAAGCAGATCGGGGTCACCGCGAAGATTGTGAACGCCGCAAGCCTTCCCGACCGAAGCGACCTGCGCCAAATAAAACCGCAGGTGAACTGCAAAGATCTAGGCCCTGTGGTAGTTGCGCCGCAGCAGGATTGGGGAGCCGTCCAGCGCTTCGAATTCCTAATCACCCCCGATAACGACGGCCCTATGCCCGGCTTGCCGTCCTTCATCCACGGCCGCTTCCACAGAGACATGATGCCGAAGCCGATAACTCTGCGCTTGAAATGTCCCTTCCCAACCGTGGTTCGTATTGCAATCGTGCGATGGGCCAGAGCCGGCGCGGTTGCTAAGCTCAGTTTGGACGGCTCGGAAGCCGCCCGTTTGGAACTGCCGCCCGCAGAAACCGACGTTCGCCGCAGAACCGAGCTCACGATAAACGTACCCACCGGAGAGCACAGCTTGGAGATCGATAACGCAGGCGACGATTGGTATGTGCTGTCCACCATCACTATCGAAAAATACGCTTCTAAACTGCGTGCCAAAGGACTAGTGGCAAAAGATCTGGCGGTGCTCTGGGTGTACAACGCGGCACCGGAAACAGGAGAGGTCAGCGGCAGTATAGCGGTAGCAGGCCTCGGAAACGGACGGTTCGCCCTCTGGAAGTTTAATACTTCGGACGGGACCAGCACCCAGCTCGGCACCGTATCCGCCAAAAACGGCTCCGCAGAGGTGCCGATCCGTTCACTAGCCTCCGATGGGGTTTATGTACTACGCAAGGTCAAAACCTAACAAACACCAACCGCATTATCTCCAACCTACACAACAAAACAGAGGGGGAGCTTGCGCGGTCTCCCTCCTCCATCGAAGATGCAAAACCCCCGATTCCGCCGCTAAACGATTCCACCCCGGGTTCTTTCGGCCCTGTCGCCCAATGCGGCCTGTATCATCAGAAACTCTCCCACATTATCTTTGGTAAGCAAACCAACCAACTGACCACCATGTATCACCGGGATGGTTCGACACGCACAGCTTTCTATCTGGGAAAAAGCGCTTTCCAACATATCGTGGGAGTCCACAGTTTGGAAGTCTCGCTCCATCACGTCGGATACCAAAGCATCCAAACCCTGCCGCGCCAAAGATGCCAGCAGAGCATCCCTAGTCAGCACCCCAACAAGGGTCCCATTGTCAACCACGGGAAAATCCTGCTGAGATCCCGACAAGATCAGATCAACAGACCGGGACAAGCGGTCGTACGGCGACAGCGTTCTGAAGTCGGTTATCATGGCCTTCGCCACTGGTATACCGCCAAGCGCGGACTTCACCTGAACCATTGCGGCTTCCTGAGCGGCCCCTATCCACACGAACAGCGCAATAAAAACCAACAGCGGGTTGGTAAACAACCCCAAAAAACCGAAAAGTAAGGCCATCCCCTGTCCCAACGCCGCCGCAATATTTGTGGCCCTTGTGTAGTCCATGCGCATTGCCAAAAGCGCCCTCACCACCCGGCCGCCGTCCATCGGGAACGCCGGAAGCAGGTTGAAAAGCGCCAAGAACACGTTAACAACCATCAGCCTTTCCAACAGCGAACCCGTAAGCAGGCCAATCTGATTCATCGGCTGCAGAGCCTCTGTGAACAACAGCCACACGTAAATCGCAATGGCAACAAGCACGTTCACAGAAGGACCCGCCAAAGCCACCCAAAACTCCTGCATGGGCTCCTCGGGCATGCGCTCAAGCCGCGCTACACCCCCGATGGGCAAAAGGGTTATATCCCGCGTCCTTATTCCGTACTTCCGCGCCGCCAGAGAGTGCCCAAGCTCGTGGAGAACAACACAGCCGAACAGCATCAAAATAAAGGTTACCCCAATAACAGCCGCATCCAGACTGCCCCAGGCCAACCAATGGCTTATACCCACCCATGCAAGCAACAGCAGAAAGGTTACATGCATGTATATTCCGATCCCGTACACCTCTCCAAGCTTCCAAGACCACTTCATGTTCGTTCCACCTCCTTAGATTTAGATCCGGAACGAGCACCGAACAAAATAGACAGAGCTATCGATGCCAACAACACAATACCCACAATCCCAAGGGAAATACCAACTGATACCTCGTAAAACGGCTCAAAAATCATTTTCAAGCCAACAAACACCAGGATAACTGCAAGGCCGTAGTGAAGGTATTCGAAAAGCTTCACCAAGTCGGCCAGAGCAAAGTAGAGCGCGCGAAGGCCCAAAATGGCAAACACGTTGGATGTGAACACAATAAACGGATCTCTGGTCACCGCCAGCACAGCCGGAATGGAGTCCAAAGCAAATACAATGTCGGTTGTCTCCACAAACAGAAGCACTATGAACATCGGGGTGGCCATCCGCCTGCCGTTCTTCACCACAAAAAACCTGTGCCCTTCGTAATCCGGGGTTACAGGCACCACGCGGCGGAAAGCCTTAAGAACAGGATTCCGCTCGGGGTGAACCTCACGCTCCTCCTGTATCCACATCTTAATTCCGGTGACCACCAAAAACGCGCCGAATACATAAATAATCCAATGGAACTTGGCTATGAGTGTTATTCCCGCGGCAATGAAGATCGCGCGCATTATAAGAGCACCCAAAATCCCCCAGAACAACACCTTATGCTGATATTCTGCCGGCACCTGAAAGTAAGAGAATATCACCACAAATAGGAACAGATTGTCCATGCTTAAAGCACGTTCGATAAGGTAGCCGGTGAGGAACTCCAGGCCAGACTGCCTGCCGCGGCCGTACCACACCCACACGTTGAACAAGAAGGCCAGCACAGTCCAGAACACGCTCCACCCAAGTGATTCCTTAAGGGAGACCTTATGCGGCTTGCGGTGCAAAACGCCAAGGTCAAGCACCAGCATCGCCAAAACAAAAGCGATGAACAATCCCCAAACAACCGCCTGATTGCCCAAACAACACCCTCCTTACACTTCTTGATTGTTGAACCCACAAAAACAATACGGGCCTACGGTTTCAACCGGTATCTCTCCGGTTTCTGCACCTTAATTCTGGTTGCCCCCCTTACTTATACCAACTAAATGGCAGAGAGGAAACCTTCGCTTGAAACGGTTCGAAAAAACCGGGATACAAACACCCCATCCTGGCCTATGCGCCGAACTTTCAACCTTTGAAAATACAGCGCGGTTCCCCAACCAAGCACAAACTAACTGTGCAGGGGAGAACCGCGTAAGAACATCCACCACCCAGCTCCAGATTTCAGAAGGCTTTCACTGGCCTCTACTTGCCGGAAACCATGGCCACCTTCAAACTTATATTCATCTCCATATCCATGGTGGAGGGGCCCCGCGGTCCAGCCTGCTGACCGGGCGGAGGCTGCGGCATGGTCATTCTAGCCTTCATTTTGAGCCTCCCATCCGCCGTCTTCACCATCCCCGACGAAAGCAGTAACTCCGAAGTAACCACGCCCTGCATAGTCCCCTTCATCTTACCGCCGCCGGACCCTGACTCTATTGGGGTAGAGAAAGTTGTAAGCACTTTGGCCGTCTTTCCAGTCAGCGCAACCAGCTTATTTTGAGAAGTAACCTTTATCTTCGGGCCGCCGCTAACGGAAATCTCCTTCTCAACTTTCCATGTTTCCCCAACCTTCACCGGCTTGCTGGGAAACCCAGCGGCCATAAGATCTCCAACCGAAGTCATTTCTGCTCCGCCGCCTTCGGCGCTCCTGATACGACCGTTCGGGCTCAAGATGTAGGTAATCGCTTTCGGTGCTCCCTGCTGACCAGTGGACATTTCACGGCCGTTTGCGGTCATTTTTGGAACAGAAGGCTGGGCCTTTATCACATAGTCCCCATTCGGGAGCTTTTTCTGCACCGTCATTCGGTACGTCATCACCATGCTGGTTCGCATAGGCTGTGCACCTTGTGCAGATTTCACCGTGCCATCGTTGTTTACGGTAACCTTGTAAACCCAACTATCGCCGGGTTTCGCATTAATGCGAAGCCGAACCTCATTGGCCGCCAAAACCGCGCCGCCCAATGAAATAACCGCGATTGCCGCCAACACATATAAGCGCTGTCGCATAGAAGAAAAACCCCTTTCAGCTTTCGGATCAATGGCCACCACTGCCAAGCCGCGCCGAGAGCATAAGGCAGGAGCTACCTCCAGCGCTCAGCAAACCCTCTAACAAGGCAACCTGCGCCCGGCACCGCC
>JBMFPP010000179.1:0-5745 GCA_049969055.1 Armatimonadota bacterium
TTGCGCTTATTGCCGCAGGAGTTTGGGCGGCTTACAGCCCTCGGTTGGCGTCGGCCGGGGTTTCTTCGGGTGAAGCGGTGGGTATTCGGGACGGAGAGCTTGCGTGGAGCTCTTTCGATATCCGCACGTTAAATCGATGGCTTTCGAGCGGGCAGACTGTGATTGTGGAGTGGACTGCAGATTGGTGCCCCAACTGCAAGTATGTGGAAAATACAGTTTACAGAAACCGAAAAGTGATTCAAAGATTGAAACGCGGGGTAAAGCTGATGCGCGCCGACATCACCCGGCCGTTTCCAGAAGCCGAACACCTGCTCAAAAAGCTCGGCGGACGCAGTATTCCGTTTACAGCCGTCTTCCCGGCCGAAAACCCCTCAAGGCCGAAGATCTTGAGAGATATCTACACCCCAGAAACCTTGCTTAAAGCGCTTGAATAAGGCCGTCAGGTTGGGTGTTCGGTTCGGGAGAGAACGTAGGACAGCACCGCTATGAAAGTTGCAACCAGCAGGGGCGGCAGAACAACAGAGGCAGATAACAGCTCGCTCATCTTTCCCTCCTCGGTTTCACAGGGTGCTCCAAGATTTCATTACCCTTTTGTGGATGTCGTTAATCAGTGGAAGGCCGAATGTTTACGCTGTTTGCGCTTCCGGCGGGAGGATGAATTGAGACGGCGGCGAACGTTGGGTGTGGTGCAATCGGCGTGGATCGGGTTGGCTGAACTGCTGTGCGGCATCTGCCTCTCCAAATACAAAACCGGAGGATTTTAACATCATGGCTGTTGATATACACCCTTTGGAAATTTCGAAAGAACCTGTTTCGACTTCTCGGGAGCGTATTCAAGATTTGATAGATCAAGGCTTGGTAACTCGGGATGAACTGCTGGACATGCTCCGCTCCATGCAGGAGATACGCGCTTTCGAGGAAACCGTTTACAACCTTTATAGAGAAGGCAAAATCAAGGGAGCTTCGCACCTATCTGCCGGTCAAGAGGCGGTTCCGGTTGGTGCTGTAGCGGCTATTACCGAAAAGGATTTGATCTCCAGCACGCACCGCGGTCATGGGCACTGCGGCGCCATTGGCAACCTGCACGCCAAAACCGAGGAACAGCGTCAGGAGCACTGGAACCGCATGATGGCTGAGCTGATGGGGAAGGTTACCGGATACTGCAAAGGCCGCGGCGGCTCTATGCATATTGCGGACGTGGAGCACGGGAATTTGGGGGCAACCGGCATAGTCGGCGGCAATATACCGGTTGCCACCGGCGCGGCTTTGGCCGAAACGCTTAAAGGTACGGGGGCTGTGGTTCTGTGTTTCTTCGGCGATGGAGCAACGAACACCGGGGCCTTCCACGAATCGCTGAACATGGGTTCGACCCTGCTTGGCGGCCTGCCGATTGTGTACATATGCGAGAACAATATGTACGGCATGTCTGTGCCGTTCTATCACAAAAGCGTAGAGCTGGCCGGCAGGGCGTCTAACATAGAGCATGTGGCGCAGAGGGCGGCAGCTTACGGCATCCCCGGGGTTATTGTGGACGGCATGGATGTTTTGGCCGTTAAGCGGGTGGTGAAAGAAGCTGTTGAGCGTGCTCGCCGGGGTTTGGGGCCCACTCTTATCGAGGCCAAATGCTACCGATGGTACGGCCATTCTTTCAGCGATCAGAGGGCTTATCGCACCCGCGAGGAGGAAAGGCAGTGGCGCGAGCGCTGTCCTATTGAGACATTGAAGAGAAGATTGATTGAAGAAGGCATATTCAGCCAGGAGGAAGTGGAGGCAGTTATCCAGAAGGCTAATGCCACCATAGAGGAGGCAACGCGGTTCGGGTTTGAAAGTCCTTATCCAGACCCGGCGAGGGTGCTGGATGATGTATACGCGCCCAGGGACGAAGCGGTATGGCAACAGCAGAGGAAGGAGGAAGAACAGCTTCGTGCGCGCGTTAGACCTGCAGAGCAGGCTGTTTTGGACGCCGCCTTTGCGGAGTCGCCTCCAGATGCGAAGATAGTGCTGCCAAGGGTGGACCGCGAAACCGCCAAGGAGATAGAAAAGCGATTCGGCATGCCAATTATCCCTTATGTGCAGGCTATCGTGGAAGCCCAGCGGGAGGAGATGCGCAGGGACGAGCGCGTGTTCATCATGGGCGAGGATGTAGGAATTTACGGAGGAGCGTACGCCGCTACAAGAGGCCTGATAGAGGAGTTTGGTCCGCGGCGTGTTATCGATACAGCCATCTCCGAAGCCGCGGTTGCCGGTGCGGCTGTGGGTGCGGCAATGCGCGGCACAAGACCGATTTCCGAGATTATGTACATAGACTTTGCTACTATAGCTTCGGACCAGATTGTACACAACATGTGCCACAACCGGTATATGTTCGGCGGCAAAACCAAAATACCGGCGGTAATCCGCACCGAAGGCGGGGTTGGTAGGTCCTTTGCCGCCACTCACTCCGAGAGTTTGGAGGCGTGGTTCCTCCACATTCCGGGGATATACATAGTGATGCCCTCCACTCCTTATGATGCTAAAGGTCTGCTGAAAGCGGCTATTCGAGAAGATAACCCTGTTATGTTCATAGAGCACAAGGCGCTTTACAGCGGTGTGATGGGGCCGGTCCCAACCGAAGAGTACGTAATTCCTCTGGGTGTTGCGGATGTGAAGCGGCCTGGCACGGATGTGACCATCGTTGCGTATTCTCGCATGCTTCATTTTGCGATGCATGCCGCCCGCATTCTGGAGAAGGACGGAATCAGCGCCGAGGTTGTTGATCCGCGAACACTGCATCCGCTTGATCTGGAAACATTGTGCAACTCTCTGCGCAAGACCGGGCGGTTAATTACTGTTTCGGAAGGCTATCCAAGGTGCGGTGTGGGACCGGAGATCGTTCGGCAGATGATGGATTACCGCTTTGCAGACGGCTGGACCGGGTTCGACTGCCTCGATGCGCCGCCGATCTGCCTTTCCGGCAAGGATTGTCCGATTCCGATGAGCCCGCCTCTGGAAGAGGTATCGGTTCCAACCGTTGCCGAGATCGTTAGCGCCGCGAGGAGCATCTGCGGATGACAGCAGACGATGTCAGCACCGAAGATACTAATAGTGGAAGATGAAGCGCCCATAGCGGAGGGGTTGGCCTACAACCTCAGGCGCGAAGGTATGGAAGTTATCATTGCCTCAGACGGTGAGAAGGGTTTTGAACTTGCCAGATCGGCAAACCCGGACCTTATCATTCTGGATTTGATGCTTCCCGGCGTAAACGGCGTTGATCTGTGCCGCATGCTGAGGCGCGAGAGCGATGTGCCTATTATAATGCTTACGGTTAGAAACGCCGAGATAGACCGTGTGGTCGGTCTCACGGTTGGAGCCGACGACTACGTAACCAAACCGTTTTCGGTGCCGGAGCTTATCGCCAGAATTCGCGCAGTACTGAGGAGGGCTTCAACTTCCTCGAGGGATGAGCCGAGCTCAAAGGTTGCGATCGGTCACCTTGCGGTGGATTTTGATGCCCGTCGGGTTACGGTTGATGGAAAGCCGGTTGCTCTCACACCGAAGGAGTATGATCTGCTTCGAGTTTTGTTGAAGAACCGCGGAAGAGTGCTTACGCGGGATATGCTCTTGGAGCAGGTTTGGAGCGGCGAGCAGTACATCGATCCACGCACAGTGGATGTCCACATTAGGTGGCTCAGGCAGAAGATAGAGAAAGATCCTTCTAACCCCACGTTGATTCAAACTGTGCGCGGAGTTGGATATCGGTTCGGCGATTAATTTACAGCCAAATGTTCTTGGTGCCGGTTCGGAAACCGTAAACCACTTTGCCGCAGAAAGCTGGTGATGAACTAGGCAGGGACAAAGTTGCGCTGGCGGCTTTTCTTCTCACATTTTTTGGTTTTAATGCTGTCGGCGGCGCTTACTGCTGGAGTGCTGTTGTTTGCGGCGCGCCGGGAGCTTATGCTGGATTTAGAGGTCCGGCTTGCAGAGGAGGCTCGGCTGTTGGCGCGTCTTTTTGCCCCAGTTCTTGCTCAAAACCCTTCTGCTGAGGCCGTGAGCAGGCTTGCAGGGTCCACGCTTGGTTCTTCGCAACTGCAGGTTGTGGTTTTAAGCCCCGATGGGCGTGTATTGGGGCGTACCAAGGGTAGTTTCGAGGACCATCCGCACAAATTAATTCCAGATGAGTGGTTGACCGGAGGTAGCAGTTCTTGGCGCTTGTTTGGACCGGTGGTTAATGGGGATAATGTTTGCGTATCCGCGCCCGTAGTAAGCGGCGGTAGGTTAGTTGGTGCAGTCGGTCTGTCGGTGCCGCTTGGGTCCGTTGATGCGCGACTGCGTGTATTGACTTTAAGCATCCTCGGCGTTGTTCTGCTTTCCACAGCTTGCGCCGCTCTGCTGAGCTTTCATTTTGCATCCTCGCTTGTTCGGCCTCTGCGGAGAGTTATTTCGGTTGTTGGCAGGATGGCGGAGGGCGATCTTTCCCAACGCGCTCATGTGGAGACGGGAGATGAGGTCGGCGAACTAGCCCGCAATGTCAACGCAATGGCCGAGCAGTTAAGCAAAATGCTGGGAGATCTGGCCGTGTCTGAAAGCACTATGCGGACTGTGGTATCCGGGATGACTGACGGCATTATTCTCACCGACCTCGGGGGGACAGTGGTGCTTTTCAACCAGGCGGCGGAGCGTGCACTGGGAATTCGCGCAGACCAGGCCTTGGGGCGCACTGTGCTGGATGCCACTCTGCACATGCAGCTCTCTGACATGGTGAAAAGGGCTTTGTGTGAGAGAGAGACATCCGCGGCTGAGATAACGCTCTTGTATCCTCAGCGGAGGGTGCTTTCGGCTTTTGTGTCCCCGGTGGAGACAGACCGCGGAATAATAGGGAGTGTGGTTGTATTCCACGACCTTACTGAAGCCAGACGTGTAGAGCAGATGAGGCGCGAGTTCATCGCCAACGCCAGCCATGAATTGAAAACGCCGCTGGCGTCTATCAGGCTCATGGCGGAATCTCTGCTGGCCGGCGCAAAGGATGACCCTGAGGTGGAGGATCAATTTCTGAGCGTGATCGCGTCGGAGACGGACCGGTTGGTGGCCATAGTTGAAGACATGCTTCAGCTTTCAGCTATTGAAGCCCAGGAGGCCGCACTGCACCGTGAAGAGGTCCTTTTGTCTGTTCCCTTGCAGAAGGTTTTGGAGACCATTTTACCCAGGCTGGAAGCCAAGAGCCAAAAGCTGACGGTGGACGTTCCGAACGACGCACGCTTTGTTGGGGATGCCGAGGCAGTTGAAAGGGTGCTGGCAAACCTGCTCGACAACGCTGTGAAGTATACGCCGGACGGCGGCAGTATTTCGGTGGCGGCGGAGATGGAAGGCGGCAAGCTTGTAATTAAGGTGGCGGATACGGGCATAGGGATCCCCGAGGAGCACCAAAGCCGCATCTTTGAAAGGTTCTACCGCGTGGATAAGGCTAGGTCCCGCGCGCTGGGCGGTACCGGTTTGGGGCTGTCGATAGTAAAGCACTTGGTAGAGGCGATGGGCGGCAGTGTGTCTGTTGAAAGTGCGCCCGGGCGTGGAAGCACGTTCACCGTTGTACTGCCGGCGGCAGAATCTAGCACTGTGCTTGCTTGCCATGAAGGTTGACACCCTGCGGGTTTATCGGGTATAATTGGATGCGCAGTGGCCCCATGGTCTAGCGGTTAGGATACCACTCTTTCAAGGTGGGGGTACGGGTTCGACTCCCGTTGGGGCTACCATGTGAAAACGAGGGGGCGG
>JBMFPP010000180.1:0-5737 GCA_049969055.1 Armatimonadota bacterium
GCTTTTGCCAATGAAGTTCAGGAACCCAGCGCGGCTTTCCGCATTCAGAAGAACCGACTGCATTGTATCCCGCGTCAGGGCGCACGCTTCCCTAAGAGCCTTCAGCGCGGCGACGGCTGGCACCGATGCGGCAGAGGGCGTAAGCATGCTGGCTACCGCAGAACCCAGAAGGGAGGCGGAATAGAAAGACTTGCGTCCCCACACGTCGGATAAGCGTCCCATAACAACCCGCACGAAAACCACAGATGCTGAGGACAGAGCGAAGACGTTGGCCATGCGGGCGTATGAGAATCCTCGATCGCTTAAGTAGAAGGGCAGAACGAAGTCGTAAACCCCGAAAGAAAACCCGAATAAAGCGGACACCACAAGGATTGTGAAGATGTTGCGTTTCATGGGCAGATGTAAAAACGCCGCCGGTCGAACCTTCCGGCAGGCATGATTCTTTGAGATATTATCCAACATTCGGCCTTGCCGGCGCAAGTTGGATTTAGAAGGCGGCCGGAAGGTTTTGGGGACAGCTTGGCGCTGAACACCTTCTGATGCGGGCGCTCTGGAGGAGCTCGACTGCGGGGGTGGAAGACTCACTGCGGATGCATAAACGAGAGATTTTTCTGCAGAAGCGGAGGCAGTGAAGTGGCTTTATTCAGGGGTTTGGCGGCGGTACTGCCGGCGGTTGGTGCGGCCGCCGGAATTTGCTGTTTGGGGTTTGCTCCGGCGTTCATTTCAACTAAGTGCGTCGTTTTTTCTGCTGTTGACGGTGTGTCACGCTCCGACGCAGAAAGCAGATACCCCATCAACCCTCCCGGCCAGCCGTGGTTTCCCAAAGCTCCGCCTCTGCCGCCTCCCACAAAAGGGGACGTGTTTCGCGTTAAAAACGTGGACGGCTTGTTTGATGCCGTTCGCATGGTGAGGCCGGGGGGAACCATTCTTCTGGCCGACGGACACTACGAACTGCCTCGCCGTTTGGAGATACGCACAAACGGCGTTACATTAAGAGGGGAATCCGGGCGCCGCGAGCGCGTGGTGCTGGACGGTGCTAAACACCGCCTTGGTGAGCTGTTGGCGATCACCGGCTGTTCCGACGTGACAATCGCCGATCTCACGGTTCAAAACGTCACCTGGAACGGAATAAAGATCGATTCCGACACGAATGTTCAGCGGGTGACCATTTACAACTGCATACTCCACAATGTGTGGCAGCGCGGCGTGAAAGGCGTGAAGGTGCCGGAGCAGAACCGCAAAACCGCATGTCCTTCTGGCTTTCGGATTCAGTACTGCCTGTTCTACAACGACCATCCCAAGCGCATCTCGGATGATCCGGCCGACACACCGCAGACCTTCAACGGCGATTACATAGGCGGCATAGACGTGATGTTCGCCAAGCGGTGGACCATCAGCGACAACGTATTCATCGGGATACAGGGCCGCAACCGCCAGGCCCGCGGGGCAGTCTTCCTTTGGCATGAAACCGAAGACTGCGTGGTGGAGCGCAATATCATCGTGGACTGCGATACAGGAATTGCGCTTGGAAACTCGCATAAACCGGAGGATGTTCGCGTGCACTGCACCCGCGTGTTGGTGCGCAACAATTTTATAACCCGTGCCCCGGAATCCGGCATTGTGGCAGACTACACCCGCAACTGCCGCATTCTGCACAACACCATCCACGATCCCAACAACCGCCTCGGCCGCTTAATTCGAATTGTGCACGACAACGATGGTTTGGTGGTTGCTAACAATCTGCTCAGCGGCCCGCCCATCAGAAATGAATCTCAAAGCCAGATCACCTTCACTGGCAACGTGGAAAAAGATCTGAGTGCCTTTTTTGTGGACCCCGTCAGGGGGAACCTGAGGTTGAAAGCCGAAGTCCCGGAGGTTGTGGACAAAGCCATTCCGTTGAAAGATGTGCCCGAAGATATCGACCGCAAACCGCGCGGCTCTAAACCGGATGTCGGCGCTTTTGAACTCCGCCGCGCCCAGCGGTTGCAGTGAGGGGCTTTAACGTTCAATCAGCCATTATCGGCAAGTTGGACTGGTTTTAACCGCGAGTCGTTTTGGAAACCGCCGCGGGGTGCCGGAGCGTTTTTCGGACGCGCCAACACGGCCAGCCAACCTTCCTCGCGCATAACCTCGGTGCACCGCATCCCCGCCGTTTCCAATGCGTTGGTTACAAGCAGTTCCTGTCCATCCACTATGCCGGAACCGATGAACACGCCGTCTTCCGCTAGCGCCGAAGGAATGCTTTCGGCCATGGAAGCGATTACCTCGGCCAGGATGTTTGCCACCAGCAGATCCGCGTTCCGAAACGGCTTGGGTGAGTCGGCTTCAATCAAGATAACGCGGTTTGCCACCCCGTTTGCTTCCAAGTTGGCACGAGCAACACGCAGGGCGTTGGGGTCATTGTCCGCAGCGGCCGCAATCGCGGCGCCAAGCTTTAGCGCGGCTACAGCCAAGATACCGCTTCCAGTGCCGAGGTCCACCACTTTCATGCCTGGGCGCACGCACCGCTCCAGCGCCCGGAGGCACAGGCGGGTGGATGGATGGGCTCCTGTTCCAAACGCCATGCCCGGGTTGATTTGAATCACAATGCGGTTTTCCGAATCAGCGGGCTGTTCCCAGGGCGGCGCCACAATCAGACGCCTGCCCACGGATACTGGGTGAAAGTGCTGTTTCCAAGCTTCATCCCAGCGGGCTTCATCCAGGAACGAGAGGGAAACTTCTGGGATTGATGCCGAGAGCCCCAGAGAAGGGAACTCCGCCAAAGACGAGCGGATGCGCGAGAAGACCTCTTCAAACCGGTCATTTGCGGGGAGGTAACCAACCACACATCCCTCAGAGGAGTGCTCGGTGCCGCGGCATCCGGCTTCAAGCAAAAGCGCCGCCGCGGCATCCTCCCCACTGGGCGGCACCCATACAGCTATTCTGATCCAGCGCATATCACCCAAGGAGTTTTTGCTTCATGCGTTGGAAGAAACTTTTCGGCTCGTCGGAGTCTCCAGCCTCCTCCGAGGCGGCGGCAAACTCCTCCAGAAGTTTGCGTTGTTTCGGCGTTAGGCTTTTTGGAACAACCACGCGGACAATGATATGGAGATCACCGCGGCCGCGGCGGTCGACACGAGGCATACCCAGCCCGCGGAGCTTGAAAGTATCGCCGGTTTGGGTGCCGGGCGGGATGTTGAGCTGAATTTCCTCGCCGTCGAGTGTTGGAATGCTTAGCTCACAGCCCAATGCCGCTTGAGGGAACGATATAGGCACTTCGCAGAACAGATCCGCGCCGCGCCGCTTAAAGAACTCGTGCTCGGCCACATGGACAAAGACGTACAGATCTCCGGCCTTCATGCCACGGGTTCCGGACTCTCCCTGTCCGGCCAAGCGAAGCCTCATGCCGTTTTCCACGCCCGGAGGGATATCCACTGTGAGCTCATCTATGCGGCGGGCGCGTCCGGTTCCGTCGCAGGCCATGCATGGGTCGCGGATGACACGCCCCTGCCCTTCGCACCTTGGGCACGTCTGAATAGTGGAGAAAGAGCCGAGGAACGTGGCTCGGTGGTAACGAACCTGTCCGGCGCCTCGGCATGTGGGGCATACGTCTATCCGCGTGCCGGGTTTGGCCCCCGTGCCGGAGCAGGCTCTGCACTCGCGGAGTCTTTCAACGGTTATGCGCTTTGTGGTGCCTGAAAACGCCTCTTCGAGGGTGATCTCAATGTCATAGCGGAGATCGGCTCCTTCTTCACCGACCGTTCGCTCACCGCTAGCACGGCCGGTGCCGAAAAACATATCCACCAAGTCTCCAAACCCGATATCAAATCCAAAGCCGCCGAAGCCGGATTCGGCAGTTGAGGTGGAAAGCCCTTCATGACCGTAAGCGTCGTATCGACTGCGCTTCTCCGGGTCGCTCAGGACCTCGTAGGCCTCGTTTATCTCTTTGAACTTCTCCTCGGCCTGGCGGTCGTTTGGATTGACATCGGGATGGTACTTGCGCGCCAGCCTGCGGTATGCCTGTTTGATTTCATCCTGGCTGGCGTTTCTTGGGACTCCGAGAATTTCGTAGTAATCCTTCTTCACGATTACTCGTTGTCCGATTCTTCAAGTTCTTCCTCAGTAGAAGATTCTTCCAAGGGGTTTTGACGCTTAGCAGATTCCTGTTTGCTTACCAAAGCTTCTTGTTTTCCAAAACCGGCTTTGGGCGGTTGAGGAGACGCACTGCCCTCCGGAGGAGGGTAAACCCCGGCTTCTATTTCTTCCAAAGCTATGGTGAGAGGATTAGTGGAATTTGTACGTATTAAAGGAGCACTACCTTGTTGAATCTCTTTAGCGCGCTTAGCCGCAATCATTACAAGATCATAGCGGTTACCAAACCTGTTCTCCATCTCATCGATGGCGTCGGAAATCAAAGGAGCGGTCATAGAGCTGTCACCTCTTGTGGTTTCGGTTTCCTAAAGTTTGTTAGCAGAGATGCGCCTCAAGCCGTGCTTTCCCTTCGGCGGGACGGAACCCCAAGGAACAATTTGCGCGAGGAGCTTCGCGAGAATTTTCCGGCAAATGCAAACGGTCCTCCGTAAATTGTACTTTGCTGAGTCGGGTTATGTCAACAAAAGCTTGGGCAGTGCCGGGGCTTTTCAAAGCTCTGCTAAGGAACCGACGGATACCACAATATTTCCTGCTTGCATGCCCCCATCTCCGGCCCTTCTCCCCCTCCTGGGGAGGGGAGCTTGGCTTCCAATACTCTTGGCCCCCAGAACAGGGGGAGAGATAGGGTGAGGGCAAGTAGGACCGGTTTTAACCGGGAGTTGTTTCCGGCAGACGTTCTGCGGGTGAATCTAGCCCCCATCTTTGTTGGTTTTGACTCTTTCCTTTTGCAGTTCTCTTTTTGAAAGCCCTGTCCGCAGTCTAATCTATTTTGACAAATGCGCATTTCTGAGTTAAAACTATTTTAACATTTCTAGGGAAGCTTTGTGGGAGCTGTGAAGCCCGCCTTCTGAGGTGGTCACCTGTGGGTTGCTTGTACATGGATGCATAGGCGGCTCCGGAAGCGGGTGGAGCAAATGGTGAAACCGACCACAACCAGTGTTGTGCGTCGGTTTTTGGTTTATTGGGGTTTTGGGCGGTTTTTTCCGCCTGGCTGTATGCATCAGAGGGTTTGCCGATACAAACCGCGGTTTGCTTCGGCAGGTTCTTTGAGCACAGGCGTCTTAGGGCATTTCAAAGGAGGATAGGGTCATGGCAAAGCGCAAGACACTGCTCAATGCCGCCGCTGTGGCTGTGCTGGTTCTCTTTGCCTGCGCCTTTGCGGTTTCGGTGAGCACGGCCCAGGAAGCGCCGGGAAGATACATCGTGGTGCTTCAGGATGAAGTGATTGATGTGCCCGGCGCTGTTTTTCATTTGGCCGCGCGCTTTGGGATTCCTGTGACGAATGTGTACGAGCGCACCATTAAGGGATTTTCTATTGCAAACGTGCCGCCGGCATTTGCTGTGGCATTGGCTAAGCATCCTTTGGTTAAGTTGGTGGAGCCGGACTTGGTGGTGGAAGCCGTTCAACAAACGCTTCCAACCGGCGTCAACCGTATTGAGCCCGACCAGAACCCGACCTGGCCGGGTCCTGGGACCGGCGTGGATGCAGACATCGCTGTTTTGGATACCGGCTCAGGGCCCCATCAGGACTTAAATGTGACGACCTGGGTGAACTTCAGCGGAGCGACCTCTCCTTACGACCTGAACGGGCATGGTACGCACGTGG
>JBMFPP010000181.1:0-5736 GCA_049969055.1 Armatimonadota bacterium
AGGCCATCAGGACGACTGCGGCTGGCTTTCGAGCACGCCTCCCGAATGGGGACAGCACAAGAGAGAGAAAGCACGCCAATGCCGCGACGTGCGCTCCGCTGGCGGAAAGGAGGTGCACGGTGCCAGTGGTTACAAATGCGTCTTGGACTTCTTGTGGCAGTGAGGAGCGTCGGCTGAAAAGAAGTCCCTCGGCCATGCCGGCTTCTTCAGGGGGTAGATAGCGGCGCAGAGCGGTTTCCCACTGCTTTTTGATTCGAAGCACTGCGGCTTTCAATCCGCTGGACGAAGCGTGCAGTACATGCACATCATCCGGGCTTGCAACCTTCAGCAGTGAGTGGACTCCCTGGTTGGCGAGATAGGCGCGGTACGAAAAGTCCCCGGGGTTTCGGGCTTCGGGAGGGGACTGCAGTCGGCCTTTCAAGCGGACTTTACAGCCGTACTGCAAGTTAGCTGTTTGAGGGTGCGGGTTCGGTGTTGAAATAGAAACTTCTGTCGCTCCGGATGTTCGAAAAGTGCGCTCCCATCTTGTTACGGATTCTGCACGCAGACGGAAACTGGTGCGTTTGTTGGTGCTGTCTGGATCGGTGATAATAGTGCCGACCACCACAATCGGCTTTCTGGAAGCGAAGTGCGAGATGTCGTCAGGGGAGATTTGCGCTGCTTTTATGGACCATGCGGCGGCGGAACAGCAAAGCGCTCCGAGCAGGCAGTAGATTAGGCTTTTGTATAGAACGGCGGCGGCCAAGAAGGCTATGCTCAGCAGTACCGCAACAACGAGCCATTTTTCATGAAGCAGACCGCCGATAATAGTTCCCAGCGTCCACGCCAGGGCTACCGGGAACATAGGCCTGTAAATCACCTGTTATTCACGGGTGTGGTCATTCCCTTCGCGTGGAATGTTTGGCTGTTACAGTTTGGAAGAGAAACGTGCCGCTTCTCGTATGTAGGTACAGAAAGGATCTTTCAGCTCAAGGCAGGCGCCGCGGTCGACGTAGATAGAATCCCAGTCCACGACGTAACGCCGGTTGCCTTTGGCCAATATCTCGCGCACCACATAAGCGCGGCCTGCCGCCCGCGTGTTTGATGGCGGCGAGGTAGTGGCCTTTTGGACAGCTTCATCGGTAACCACACGGCGCACCTCGCCAGCGTCCTGCAGGGCGTAGAACAGCCCTTGGCTCGGGTTTATGTTGTGGTACTCCAGGTCAAGGCTGTGCAGTACGTCGGCATCCCATCCAACGCCCTCGGCTTCCATGTAGGTTTCGATAAGGCGTCGTTTTGCGGCCCAGTCTAGGCGGTCGCTCATCGAGAGAGGATCCTTTTCGAGGCCGTCGAGAACGGATTCCCACTCGCGCAGTATCCATTCCGTTTCTGGGTCGCTTGGAGACAAATTGCGCTTGGCGGCTTCAAGGTAGATGCGCTGTAGGTCGATGGCAGGGATGGTGGTTCCATCGGCACGCTTGACGATCCAGCGGAGGGTCTGGTCGCGGGATATCTCTTTAAGTGTTCTAACGGGGTCGGCAATTCGCACAGAAGGCGGTACTTGGCGCATTTCAACAAGATCCAGCACCAAGCAGGTGGTGCCGACCTTAAGTGCCAGTGCATATTCAGACATATTGGATTCGCCGAACAGCAGGTGCAGCCTGTGCTGGCCGTCGTATGTGTAGTAGCTGTCCCACCTCGGGTTGATTATAGCGCGGTTGAAGCGCACTTTGCCCGAAACTGCCTTCACTATGTGGTCGGCCCTTTGCGAAAGCTGGTACCGGACGGAGTTGTCAATTTCGACCCCATAGAAGTCGTGGATCCACAGGTAGTCTGCTTCGTTATCGCTTAAGGACATGATGTTGTGGCGGAGGTCGTGTCTGTTCAGTCGGTGTCCGCCGACGCGCCCTGCTCCGGCGAATATCTGGCGGGTAACCAGGAAGGGCATCAAGAAGGTAACGGCTTCGTGGAAGAAGTCGCTGGTTAGGGAAACCAAGTAGTTTTCATGGCAGCCGAAAGTGTGACCTCCGAAATGGTCTATGCTGTTGTTGTGGAAGCTAACGCGGTCTGCCAGGTCCATTTCGTTTAGGATGTTTTGGAGGATGCGCTGTCCAGCCCGGTCGTGTGCAACGATGTCGAAAATGCTTGCGCACTCGGGTGTGGCGTACTCTTCGTGATCGCCCACTGCATCGATGTAGAGCCTGCCACCGTTGATGAGAAAACCGCCGGACCTGGCCGGTTCGAAAGCGTAGTTACGGGCGTGCATATCCAGCGCCCCAATTCGCTTCTTTTGGAAGGCGTAATCCTTTACGGCCTGAACCACCTTTTCCGGTGGGCCCACGGAGTTATCCCGAACAAAGCAACCGAACTCCGTTTCAATTCCGAAGACTCGCTTTCTCATGGCAACGCTCCACTCGATGCGCAACAGTGCGGGTTTTGCACCCGATAAGCTTACAAAAGCTCCGCCAGTATCGGCGAGAGCTCTGATTCGGAAAGTATGCGAAACCTGGTTTCGCGCTTTGTATTTCGTTCGAGCACTGCCGCTTCCACGGAGCCGCTTTTCAGCTCGTCAGAAAGAACCTGCCGCAGTTTATCGTCGGAAGAGCTGGGTTCTTCCTCGTCGTGAAGTGTTGATACATACTTTCCGGTTGCCCAAGCCCACAGAGCCGCATTTACAGCCTTGTTCAGCGGCGGAATTTCGTTTGAAAATTTTTCCAATTGGTCCAGCATAAACTGTTCCGCGCGGGATGTGCCGGCAACCACCGCGCGGCGTTTGTAAGAGGCGAACTCGCCGTCGTATCCGATTGTAAAGAAAGAGTCTTTTTCTGGCACTGCGCCTACTTCCGCGAAGATCGCTCGGATTACAAGCGGTGCTCCGAAAGTTTCGTTGAAGGCACGCTTGATGAACGGGCTTACAGCGAATCCAACTATGCGGTGTATTGTTACGTCGTCAGGGCTCCGCAGGTAGCCCTCCTGGTGGGCAACATCGATGGCGGCCATGCGCACCGATTCCACGTCCGACTGTTTGCCCAAGGCCGAAAACATCAGGCGGTCGTACACCTCGAAAATCTTTCTTTGGGAGCCGCGCACCGTAAGCAGAAGCACGCCGTCGTCGTAGCTACAGCCAACAACGGGGCTTCCCTGTCGAAGCTGCATTTCGACGTATTCGTTGCGGTGGCGAATGGTTTCGTTCCAATCGTATGGGGTGTAAAGCACTATCGCTTTCCTCCGTTTTAATCCTCACCCGCTTTTAAGGCAGGTGCCGCCACCAGAGCTCGCACAACCTCCCGCAGTTTTGGCTCATCGATGTCTAATATGCCGTTGGCCGTAACTGCGCGGGCTACCGGCGGTATCTTTGCGTAGCCGCCGGTGGCCGCATCGAGATCTGCGGCTATGTCCAAAAGAATCAAGCATTCCGCCAGGGCTTCCTCCAAGCTCATGGAAGTAAAGGGCTTTTTGGTTCGGACAATATAGTCAAAGGCACCGCGTATGCGCTCAGCTCCGGAGCCAGCCGCGGCGAACTCCGCGGATTCGAAGCGCGCCCCCATGGCGTCGTAGAAGAAGATGCGGCCTTCATTGGCTTCTTTGTCCCACGCACTGAGTATTGGAAGGAAAGCCCCTATTCCCTGCAGGGCGCTGGTGAGGTTTGCAGAAATAGCTCGGGCAAGTTCGTTTACTTTTCCGTCCAAGCTCATTTCTTGAAGCTGGGTGCGTGCGTAGTATTTGAAGGAGTGACGCAGGTACCTAACGACCTCCATGGCCCGCGCGTAAGAACCCGCTATGGCGATGAGCGTATGGTCGTCCAGCGGTAGAACCTTCTCCGCGCGGTCGTACATGATGGCGGTTGCGGCTGTGGCCCTACGGTCGCCGACGTTGAGCACACCGTTTCGGTATTTCACTGCTATTACCGTGGTGCCGTGAGCCTCCTGAACTTGTGCCTGTCCACCTGCAGTGCAAACAGTTAGTTCACGGGTGGGCGAGGCGGGGAAGCTGTGCCCGGCGTTCTGAAGCAGGCGCATAAAGTCACCTGTGTGAGCCGCCGTTTGGTTTACGGCCTCTGCGTGGGTTTTACTCACCGCTTCTCTGCCTGTATCTTCGGGCCGCATCCGGATCGACCCTCCTCATCCTCTCCAGCAGTTCTTTGGATGCCGGCGGTTGCACGTTCGGCCTGCGCGGACCGTCTTCGGTGGGGTCTGTTGGGCGGGGTTCCACAGGTGTTGGGCGCCGCAGGCGCTCTTCTGCCTGGAAAATAGGCATTTGCTTCATTTGATACCCTCCTTCAAGTGGAGTCTCGATAAGTTTTTCGGACGGCTTCTATGAAGCCGGCCATATCGTTGGATACGGAAAGCGCCCTGTTGAGATCGGCTACGTTTCCGTCCGTCATGTTGCTCATATCCAGCACCATCGACTTACCATCGACGGTGAAAGCGATTTGGCTCCAAGTTATGGATTCCACGCAACTGCTGAAGCGGGATACGAAGGTTCCGCGTACGAAAGCCCTGGTGTCCGGAGGTGGGTTTTCTACGGCGTTTTCAATGTCGCTGTCGGAAACCACTCTGATAACGGCGCCGGCCTGTTCCAGCGCGTGGTAGAGGCCGCGTTCCGGGTCGATGTTGTGGTATTCTAGGTCAAGGCCTTGGAGGCGAGGTATATCGTCGAAGCAGTTTTCGTGCTGGGCGAACTCCTCCAGCAAGCGGCGCTTTGCCACCCAGTCTATTCTGTCTAAAAGCGACATCGGCTCTGCTTCCAATGCGTTTAGCACATCGTTCCAGGCGGAAAGCATCCAATCAACCTCTGGGCTTTGGCCAGAAAGCTCGGTCTGCGCTTTTTGAAGGTACACCCTTTGTATCTCCAAGGCGGTTGTCTCACCAGCAGTGGTGGATACCGGCCATCGCAGTGATTGGTCGCGAGATATTTTCTTGACGGCGTCTACCGGATTTTGCAGTTCGAGCGGAGGCTGCCACCCAGCTTCTATGAGCGATAGTACCAATGATGTTGTTCCCACTTTAAGGGCTGTTGCAAACTCCATCATATTTGCGTCGCCTGCTATAACGTGAAGCCGGCGGTACAGCGCCGGGTTTGCGTGCGGTTCTTCGCGGGTGTTGATTATTGGGCGCCTGTGGAGGGTGTCAACGCTTGCCACTTCGGTGAAGAAATCCGCACGTTGGGAAAGCTGAAAGAAGAACCCCTTTGGCGGTTTGGAGTCTTGTTCTACCCCAATTTTTCCGGCGCCTGTATAGATTTGGCGGGTGACCAGGAAGGGAAGCAGGCCCGAGATCAGGTTTTGGAAAGGGACATCGCGGCGGACGAGGTAATCCTCGTGGCAGCCGTAAGACATGCCGTGGTAGTCGGTGTTGTTTTTGTAGATGTAGAGCTTGCGGCCGGTGTGTTGCTCGTAACTGCGGGCGCAGGACAGAATAATCCGCTCGCCGGCGCGGTCGTGGGCAACCAGGTCTGCTATGGATGTGCATTCGGGTGTGGAATATTCGGGGTGTCCGTGGTCGTTGTAAAGGCGGGCGCCGTTAGTTAACACCCGGTCGCTTCGGGCTTCGCTTTCCGGCATCCGCTGGGAGGGCGGTTTTTCGTAGCGCAGGTCCTCTGGGTTAACTGCAAGCTGAGGCACGCGGAAGCCCCTAGCGTCTCTTCTGGGGTCTTCGAAGCGGTAGTCCCAAGGCGCAGCAAACTTGCCCGGGTAACATCGTATTAGCCGGGCTACCTCCTCGACCAGGTCCTCCTCATCGCCTCCGAACGAAAACT
>JBMFPP010000182.1:0-5691 GCA_049969055.1 Armatimonadota bacterium
CTTGCTCTATGGAGCTTTTGGCTTCGTAGAACTGAAGCAAGTCCGGAGCGTATTTCCAGGAGGGCGGGACTTTCAGCAGGCCGTCCGCATAGAGGCTGCGAACAGTGCGTATTGCCTCCGCCATTAGTGCGTCTGCCTCGCGCAGTACCTCGTCGCTGGCCTGAAGCTGGGCGGCGGCATAGCTCGGCGAGTGGCAGTTAGCACAGACCGATTGCATGCGCGCTCGCTGTTCTTGGAATTCCTCTTTGGAGAGCCTGGCGACTTTGGCGGCTTTCACAGCCTCGAGCCTTTCGGTTTCCTGGCCGGATTCATCCAGTACGCCGAGGGCCTTCAGGATTTCGACGCGGTCGGCCCACCATTTTTCGTTATCTTCCGGAACCCTAAGTCCAAGGAAGCCCCAAGCCGTCATCACGCCGTGATCGCCGCCTGGCATATGACATGTTTGGCAGGTTGGGGCACGGCCGGTGTCACCTTCGATCTGCCATATGGTACCGTGTTTGGAGGTGGACCACATCTCCCACTGCGGATGATCGAAACCCATGTGGCACGTTTGGCATGCCCTGGGGTCCCTGGCCTCTTTCACCGAGAAAGTGTGGCGGGAGTGGCAAGAGTCACAGCTTCCGGTGCCGTATCGAAACTCTGGGGAGCGAAGCTCCTCCTCGGACTTCTCGCCGATTTTGTGACAGCCGGAACAGCCTTTAAAGCCTTCCGGCCCCACCACAGGCCGAGGTTGGTGGGTTACCATCGGCATAGCCTTCATCGCAGTCCAGGCCAATGCGTGCTTGCCGTTTCGATACTGCTCAACGCGGAGGGGATGGCAGGCTTGGCATGTGCTTGGGGTTGGGATTTTTGCTTTGTTAGCATCGACCTCGGTTTGGTGTTCGGATCCGTGGCAGATAACGCAGTCTAAACCCGCCTGTCCCATTTTGCTTTTCTGCCACTGGGCAACAATGCCCGGGGTTACTTTGGCGTGGCATTCCTGGCACCTGCTGGTAGTCTGTGGGTAAACCGGCTTTGTGGAGGCGGCCAAAACCAGGGCGAAGGCGGCTGTCGCGGTGCTTAAGGCTCCGGCGGCGCCGCGGGCTGTGCGCATGTTTTTGAACATGTTCGACCTCCTCGGCTTCTTGGGAAATCGGCATATCGGCAGTGTGGTGAGTTCGTGAGACCTTTCACTTTAACTACATCGATATGCCCTTAACACTTAGTTTAAGATCCAGGTGGGGCTGTGTGAATATGATGCTCGTCATAAAAAGCAAGGGTGACGGAGGCTGAATATGTTAAGCGGCACGCGGAAAACCAGTGGGCTCGGCAGGATAAGCGCCGCATGTCGCGAAAAATGCCAAAGCAGGAGGGTTTGAGCCTTTGCCTTACAGAACGGCCGGCACATCAGCGGTGGATGTTGGGTTTGCTTCGGAGAAGGGAATGCCGCAGTACTCCAGGCCGGCACGACTTTCAGCGCGCGAATCGGCGGCTGTGGTTCTGGCGGCGCTGTTTTTCCTTCTCGGCTTTGCCAGGCAAGCTGTTGTTTTGTCGGCTAAATCGGAGGCCAGAGGCGTCGGCGAAATTGTGCAGGCGTCGGCGCAGTTCCTCATGGAAGCAGATAGGGTATTGGAGCTGGCCCGCCAAAAGCATTTTCCTCGGTACCTACAGGGGGTTTCCACCGCAGATGGATGGTCTGCGCTGAAGGAGGCCGAGCGTTGTTTGGAAAACGCGCTCCAGTCAAGATCGCCGGACGAGATTCGTCGGCTGGCGGCGCAGGCCAAGGCGGCGGCGAACAAAGCCTCAGATGCGGCATCTTCGGTTCGCACCAAAACGGCGGCACTCGACGAAGCTTTGCGGCGGTTTCGGTCTGCTCCTGATCAGGCAAATTCGGCTGTGCGAGGGGCTGAGGAAACCATATCTCGCCTTGTTGGAATGGGCTACCGTCCCGCTCATTTTGGCAAGGCAAGGCAGGTGCTTTCGCAGAGTGCGGAGCTGGAGCGGCAGGCGAGGTCGGTTTCGAAGAAGATTGTAGAGCGCGGCCTGCCAGACTATCTGTTGGTGCTTGAACTATCGGTTCGCGCCGAGGATTTGGCGAAGGAGGCTCGTCGGCTTGCGCTTGGGGTTCGGGCTCTCCGCTCGGAAAATGCTTCGCGGATAAACAGGTTATCGGCTAGGATTAGGTCGGCGGCTTCTATATATCCGCGTGCCAGAGAGTGTGCCTTGTATCTTCTGCGCTACGGGGCTTACGCTCATTTTGCTAGTTCGGTTTTACGCGGTATTAGGGAAATTGCCTCAGCCGAGGGCATGCTTCCGGAGGCACAGCGCTTGAACAGCATGGAAGTTCAGCGCTTTCAGGAAGCCGCCTCCATCTTATCTCGCGCTGAAAGGCTGGTTGGGGATGCGGAAGAGGGTTTCCAGCAGGCTGTAAGGGTTTACAGCGCGGTTCTGGAGGCGGAGGTACTGCTTGCCGCTGTGTCTGCGGAAGCCGAGCGCTTGATATCTCTGGCCGACTCGCGGATATCTAGGTACTCGTACAACAATCAGAGCCGCGCCGAGAGATACCTCGGGGATGCTAAGCGCAGTTTGTCGTCCGGAAGACTGCTTATTCGCAGTGATCCCATTTCCGCTCTTCAGCAGTACAGAACAGCGGTTTCGCTTGCGCGGCACGCCTTCGACGCGGTGGATACATCCAGCAGAACCGGTCCTTCCGGCGGTGAGCATTGGGGCGGATTTGGCGGCGGCCGCGGAGGTTCCAGCGGCGGCCCTTCTGGTGGATTCAGCGGGGGGCCCTCCGGCGGATTCAGCGGCGGACCCAGCGGAGGAGGTTTTGGCGGCGGCGGCTTCTAGCTGTGCGGAATTATGGGAGGATGCGGTGTACCAGTTTTTGGGGGTTCTTCAGGCGCTGGTTGGCATTGCGTTTCTAGCTTTGGTGGCAGTGATTTTCTACGATCGCTTTTTGTTCGGCAGGTTTGCTTCGCGCGGCACACGAGCGAGGGAATCTCAGTTGAGGCGGGCCGGCGTTATCGAGGAGGATATTGACGCACGCGAAGCGGCGCTCAACAACCTGCGGGCTTTGGGTTTGCCGTCGGTAGACGCCGGGGATATTATAACCAACGTGCCGCTTTTAAATCCGGACCGTCCGACAAGCGGATGGAGGGCGGATCAGGAAGTGCTGGTAACTGCACGTGCAGTTCAATACATGAGCCAAGGCCCAATTCCCCAGGATATGATCGAGCTGAGTTCAAACTACATGATCGTGGTGGTGGCAAATAGGTCGTTTTTGATGAAGAAGTACAATATGACCGCCGCCGAAGAGATGTATCTTCAGGAACAGCGCCAAATAGCTGTTGGAGAGGGCAAAGCATCTAGTCCGCAGGATAAGCGCTTGGTGATAGAAGGCTTTCTGGGGCAAGATTGGGAGATACGCTCGGCCGCCGGAGAGATCAGGGATCCCAAAACCGGGCGGAGGCTGCAGAGCACCCTTCAGGTGCTGAGCTACAGCGAGAATCTGTGGAAAGAAGGCGGCTATACATCCACACTGCCGCGCGGCATCTTTGACGGAAAGCCGCATCCATACTATGATGTTAAAGCAGTGGGCAAAGAAACCGGCGAGGCGCTTTTGGCGTTTTACTGCGCAGGGGTGTGGTCCTGCTACATTGGAAGAGAGCTGACCGAGACCGAAAGAAGTTTGATGCAGGGACTGTAGTCGTGTTAGGCAGGTCGATTGTCGGTGGTGCGGCTCCTGTCGGTTGGTAGGAATGGCTTGGTATACGGCGAACTACAGAGCGGTTGTTGTTTGGGAGAGTGTTTTTACTCCACTGCATTCTTGAACATCGGGAGTGCGGTTGGTTGATCCAAACTGGCGGATCAAACATCTGTGCTTCATCAGGCCCTCGAAAGGGAAGTTCTCAAAGGAAGGCCCCTGAGATGAGGGGTTTGCCAAACGCGCATTTTTGAACTGGCAGATCCTTCGGCAGAAATACGCTGTTTTTGGGAGACAGCCACTTCCATGGTTGCAAGAATTGGAATTGACATAGGTTCCGATACTGTCAAAACGGTTATTTTGCGGGGTGACGACAGCATAGAGGTTTTGCCCATCCTCCCTGTGCAGGGTCAGCCGCTGAGGCGAACGCGCGAGGCTTTGGAAACAGTTTTGTCGAAAGGCGTGGATTCCAAGGTTGTGCTTGGCGTCACCGGTGCTGGAGCGAGGTCCTTATGCGAGCTGATTGGTGTTGACGCGGTAGACGAGCCGAGCGCTTTGGCGGCGGCCATCGACAGGTTGTACCCGGACGTGCGCACAGTGATCGAGATGGGGCGTGAGAACCAAAAGTACATTCTCTTTTCCCGCGACGAGGTTTCTGGGCGCTTGTTGGTGGAGGACAGCAGTCTTGGCAACAAATGCGCCGCGGGAAGCGGGTCTTTCTTGGACCACATGGCCCGGCGGCTGAATTTTCCATCGATAGAGGTTTTTGCGCAGGTTGCCCTTGAGACGCCAAATCCGGCTAGTTTGTCCGGCCGGTGCGGCGTGTTTACAGAGTCAGACATAGTCCATCTCTATCAGAAGGGGACAACAAGGGAGCGGATTGCGGCAGGTATTCACGCCGCGCTGTGCCGCAACTACAGATCCGCTTTTGCCAGGGGCAAAGTTTTCCGGGAGAAAGTGGCATTCATAGGCGGCGTGGCGCAGAACCCGGCCATGGTCAAATACCTCTCCGCGGAGCTTGGGCTTGACGGAAAGCTTTTCGTGCCGGAGCACTGTCGCACGCTTGGGGCAATCGGGGCGGCCCTTCGCGCGTCTGCAGAGGTGGATTTGCGGGAAGCTCTGCGGCAGTTGGATGAGAAGCTGTCGCGTCCGCTGGAGTACGTCGGCACCACTCCTTTGAGGTTTGAGCAGTCGGAAATACTTTCCCCTCCGCCGCAGGAGGATGTGCCGAAGGAGATTGCGCTTGCCGCATTGGGCATCGATATTGGTTCGGTTAGTACTAAGGCCGCTTTGGTTGCCGAGATTGATGGAAAACTGCACGTGCTGGCCAGCTACTACCGCCGCACTGACGGCGATCCCCTGGCCGCGGTGCGAGACACGGTGCGCCGCATCTACCAGCAGGTGTTGGAGAAGGGTTACCGAATTGGGCAGGTTGTGGCGGCAACAACCGGTTCTGGGCGTTACTTGACGGCCGATTATGTTGGTGCCGATCTGGTGAAGAACGAGATAACCGCGCAGGCTCACGGGGCAATGGCCAGCGTGGACGCAGTTGACGGCATTTTTGAGATAGGCGGGCAGGACTCCAAGTTTATACGCCTGCAGGGGAATGTTGTGGTGGACTTCGAAATGAACAAGGCTTGCGCCGCCGGCACCGGGGCCTTTTTGGAGAAGCAGGCCGCGCGGCTTGGGATCAGCATTCAGGAGTTTGGGGATTACGCCCTTCGCGGCACCAACCCGCCGGATTTGGATTGGACCTGCACCGTCTTCTCAGAATCGGCCATGGTGTACTACCAGCAGAACAATGTGCCGGTTGAGGACCTCTGTGCGGCCATATGCTTGGCTTCAGCGAAGAACTATCTGAACAAAAACGTTGGCAACCGCGATATCGGCGAGCGGATAGTGTTTCAGGGGGCTGTGGCTTTCAACAAGGGGATGGTTGCCGCTTTTGAAACGATTTTGGGCCGCAAGATTATTGTGCCGCCACATCCCCACATCACCGGTGCGAT
>JBMFPP010000183.1:0-5688 GCA_049969055.1 Armatimonadota bacterium
AAGGAAACGATCGGTGCAATGGGGCGCGAAGGTTTGCTTTTGTGCACCGTTGGAAAAGACGGCCGACCGAATGTTATGACCATAGGCTGGGGGACTATCGGGATTGTATGGGGGAAGCCGATTTTCGCGGTTTTGGTGCGCCCGTCTCGGTTCACTTACTCACTGTTGGAGGAGTGTCAGGATTTCACCGTTAATGTGCTTCCCAGGGAGATGGCGGAGGTAGCCACGTTCTGCGGCACCGTATCAGGCCGAACGCACGATAAGTTTGCCGAGCGTGGTCTGACTGCATCCCCGGCGCGGTACGTGAAGTCTCCGCTGATCGAACAGAGTATCATTCAGTACGAATGTCGTGTGGTGCACCGCAACGACGTGGTGCCCGAGGCACTTTCCCCAGATATAAAATCGTCCTGCTACGCTTCGGGGGATTACCACAGAATCTACTTCGGGGAGATTTTAGCTGTTTACGCCGAGCCCAACGCCCGAAGCCGCGTATCGAGCGCAGAGTATGAGTGAGGCTCGGTTCTGCGCGGCTTGGGCCGGTACTGCACGACAACAGCCATGGCCAGCGAGAACCGCAAGCGCCGTACTGCAGACGCAGCAACTGCATACCTCCTAATACTGCCGGCGGCGGTGCTGATCGTCGCATTCCATTTTGCTCCGGTGTTTTATGCGCTGTTCATCAGCTTGCACAAGTGGTCGTTGATTCCGGAGCAGTTTGTTGGTTTGGCGAACTACGCTGCCGTGCTGCGCGATGAGGGGTTTCACCAGTCGCTTGGGGTTACCATTTGGTATGTGATCGGCACGGTTCCGTTTGCCATAGGCATATCGCTGGTGCTGGCGCTGATGCTGTTCCAACCTTTGGCCGGCCGCGGGGTTTACAGAACCATCTATTTCCTTCCCTATGTGACTTCTGTGGTTGCGGCGGCGGTGGTTTGGACGTGGATTTACAACCCCCGATACGGGATTTTGAACTACGTACTTACAAGGCTTGGGTTGTGCGATCCAAAGTCGCCGCCGCAGTGGCTTTTGGAGCCGCGCGGCGTTTTCGAATTGATACTGTCGAATTTCGGCATACGGCTCCCTGCCTGGGCGGCCGGGCCGAGTTTGGCGCTGGTGGCAGTGATGATAATGGCCGCGTGGAACGCCATCGGATTCAACATAATAGTTTTCCTGGCTGGATTGGGGTCTATACCGAAAGAGCTTCAGGAGGCCGCGCGCATAGACGGCGCCGATGAGTGGGATGTGTTTTGGCACGTAACGTTTCCGCTTTTGTCTCCCACCACTTTTTTTCTGTTCATTGTGAGTACAATCCGCGCGTTTCAGGCGTTTAACCAGATATACGTTATGACGCGCGGCGGCCCGATGGGTACCACCCGCACCGTAACGATGTATATATTCTCGCGCTTTTACGAATCGCACGAGGTGGGCTACGGTGCCGCGGTAGCTATAGTGCTGTTTTTGATAATACTCGGCTTCACGCTTCTGCAGTTTAGGTTTGCCTCTGGACGGGTGGTGTATCAGTGAGCACAAAACGGCGGTTTGAGCGGAAACCCAACGTTGGAAGGTGGGTTCGGAGGGCGGCGGCGCATCTTGTTCTAATGGCAGGCAGTGTGGTTATGCTGTTTCCGTTTTACTGGATGCTTTCTACATCGCTGAAGACTCAGGCGGAGGCCCAAGCTCTGCCGCCGACGCTTTGGCCCACCAATGTGCAGTGGGGCAACTTCGCCGAGGTTTTCGCTGCGGTGCCGATGGCACGCTACCTGATGAACTCTTTCTTGATAGCGGTTTTGGTGACGCTTGGAACGCTGGTTACGTCCAGTATGGCGGCGCACGCTTTCGCGCGCATCGATTTTCCCGGACGGAACGTTATCTTTGGGGTGTTTTTAGCCACCATGATGATCCCGTTCGAGGTGATATTGATACCGGATTTCATCCTTATGCACAAGCTGGGGTGGTACAACACGTACGCCGCGCTTATAGTTCCTTGGTGTACCAGCGCTTTTGCCATCTTCCTGCTTCGGCAGACTTTTATGACGATCCCGTTTGAGCTTTTCGAAGCGTCTTTGCTGGACGGCTGTTCCCACCTCAGATATTTGGTGAGTGTTGCTCTTCCGCTGGCAGTGCCGGCATTGGTAACGGTGGGCATAGTGAGCTTCTTGGGCAGTTGGAACTCTCTGCTGTGGCCTTTGGTGGTGACGGATACCCCGGAGCTTCGTCCGGTGCAGGTGGGATTGGCGTACTTTTCCACCGAAGCTGGCACCAAGTACCATTTGGCAGCTGCGGCGGCCACGATTAGCATACTTCCAATAGTTTTGCTCTATTTAGTGGCCCAGAGGCAGTTTGTGGAGGGTATAGCCCGCACTGGTCTGAAGACATAGCTGTAGGCTCGTTGGAAGGATCTGCCAAAAGGCTGTGTCTGGTTTGGATTCTTCTGGCATGTTTGAACGGGGTTGAACAGAGAGGAGCGTTCTATGCGAATATGTAAACCGGGTCAAAAACAGCTTTTCGGCGTTGTTTTCCGGTTTCGGTGGGTTGTTGATGCCGTGGTACCGTCTGCAGTGGCACTTTGCTTGCTGCTTTCGGTAGTTGCAGTTATAGCCTCCGGGTGTTCTTCCAAGGGCGGCGATGCGGCCTCCGGAGCCAAGAGGATAGTGTTTTGGCATACGCAAACCGATGACAACGCCAGGGCGCTGAACGAATTGGTGCGCAGATACAACGCCGCCAACCGCTTGGGTGTGGTGGTTGAAGCACAGTACCAGGGCAACTACGACGATATATTTCGGAAAACGATGGCGGCGGTTCAAGGCGGCAAACTGCCGGATATTGCCGTGGCGTACGAAAGTATGGTGGCAGAGTACATGCGCGCCGGCGTGGTGCGGCCGCTTGACGATTTTGTGAGGGGGCCGAACGGCCTTAAGCCCGAGGATCTACAGGACATTGAGCCGGCGTTTTTGGAAACGAACAGGTTTCCGCAGTTCGGCAACAAGCTTTTGAGCTTTCCCTTTACCAAGAGTGTACTGGTTATGTACAGCAATTTGGATGCTTTGAAGGCCGCCGGTTTTCCCGGGCCGCCGCGCACTTGGGACGAGTTTTGGCGGGCGGCTGTGGCTGTCACCAAGCCCGGATCCGGCGGCAGTCCTGGAACGCGCGGCTTTATTATCTCGCCGAATGCATCCACTATAGACGGCTGGTTCTACAGCAACGGAGGGAAACTGCTCACTCCGGATAGGAAGCGGGTTCGGTTTAACGAAAAGCCGTGCGTTGAGATATTCGAGGGAATACGCAGGCTTGTAGAAGCAGGTGCGGCTTACATGACGGCGGAGAGAGAGTACCAGATGGAGTTCGGTGCGGGACGCGGGGTGATGTTCTGCGGCTCCAGCACACAGCGCAACTATTTTCGCGAGGCGGTTGCCGGCAAGTTCCGCTGGGCCATATCGAACATTCCTCAGAAGGACCCAAAGCACCCAGTAACCGTTTTGTACGGGGCCAACATTGTCATCTTCCGCAGTACCCCGGAGCGGGAGGCCGCGGCTTGGGATTTTGTGAGGTGGCTCTCCATGAAAGAACAAACCGCCTTCTGGGCTATCAAATCCTCTTACATGCCTATAAGGAAGTCGGTGGCTCGCATGCCGGAGATGCAGGAAGCGTGGAAGCGCGATCCGCAGGGGAAGCAGGCGTTTGAGGTTATCAAATACGCAATTCCGGAGCCGAACGTACGCGGCTGGCAGGATGTAAGAACCTATCTTGAGGAGGCTCTTCAGGCAGTGGTAACCGGAACCGATACGCCGCAGTCGGCGCTGAACAAGGCGGCGGAGAAAGCAAATAAGGCTTTGGAATCGAAGGCTTAGGCACGAGGAAGCCTTCATCTCGGCGGCTGTGCCGCAGAGGGGGATAACAATGATGTTTCAAAGGCGTTTTGCAGGGGTGTTCAGAGTTGCAAAGTTTCTGGTAAAGAGTTTGCCGGTCCGGTTGACAGCTGGTGGTTTTGGTAGACTCTTCGCAGTTGTGGGAGTAGCGGCGTTTCTGGCTGTTGCTGTGGGATTTGTTTGGTCTCAATCTGCTGGAAGCGCCCCTTCGGTTCGTATAGTCCCACCCGATCGGTCTGTATTTGCAGTAGGGCAGAAGTTCGATTTACGCGTGGAGGCAGCCGGTTTATCGGATGCAAATTCTTCGCTTTTGGTTTGGCTGAACGACGTGCAGTTGGACAAACTGCCGGGTGTAAATCCTGTTACTACCACCGGTCCCGGGTGGATCGCGGTTACGGTTAGGGACATGGTTTACACCAAGCCTGTCCATGTAAGTATTTTGGCCCGTTTGCGCTCCGGGTCCAAGTTGGTGGCTTCGGCGCTTTCCTCTTTCGAGGTTGTCGGCTTGCAGAGTTCGGGGCGGCCTGTCAGGAACGTGATATTGATGATCGGCGATGGTATGGGGCTGGCACACAGAACCGCGGCCAGAACGGTTGCAAAGGGTCTTTACAGCGGCCGCTTCAACGGGCTTTTGGAGATGGACAGCATGGACGCGTTTGGCATAGTGTTCACCCCCAGTTTGAACTCCTTTGTAACCGACTCCGCCAACGGTGCCAGTGTTTATGCAGGAGGCAACAAAACCGACAACGGCGCTTTGTGCGTATGGCCGGACAACACCGACGATCCGCTGGATAACCCGAGGTTCGAGAACATCCTGTCTTACCTGAAGCGAACGCGCGGTATGGCAACCGGTGTGGTGTCAACCGCTTCCCTCGCCGATGCAACTCCGGCGGCTTTCTTGGCCTACAGCTACAAGCGTGGAGAGGCCGAAAAGATTGTGGGACAGTATCCGGCGTCCGGCGTTGATGTTTTGTTGGGCGGAGGCAAGAGGTGGTTCCTGCCAACGTCTGAGGGTGGTTCGCGCACCGACGGGCGGAATATTTTGGAAGAGTTCCGTAGCGCCGGCTATGCCTGCGTTACATCTGCTGAGGGATTGAGTAAGCTTCCCAGAGGTGTGAAGAAATGTCTAGGCCTGTTTGCCGAAGACAACATGGAAGCTTATGTTGACCGCGTGAAAGCTAGGCGCGAAGGTAATTTTACCCAGCCGGATCTGCCGGATATGACCGAAGCAGCGATAGAAATCCTCTCGCGCCATCCGGGCGGGTTTATGCTTATGGTGGAAGGCGCCTCAATTGACAAGGTATCGCACCGCGGTGATGCCCACAGGGCGATCTGGGAGACGATAGAGTTCGACCGCGCGGTGGGGGCGGCGAAAAGATTCGCCAAGTCCAGAGGAGACACTTTGGTTATTGTAACAGCTGATCACGAAACAGGTGGGATGGCACTACGTGCACTCGGTGGTGACCCGCAGGCTTTGGAGATCGGTTGGGGATCTGCCAGGTCGACGGGGCCGTTTGTGGTTAAGGCACCGGCTCCAAACGGCGGCGGTATGGCAGAGCCGCCTAACAATCCGTTTGAGCTGCCTTCGATCTCCACCAACCACACTGCTTCGGATGTGGTGCTGAGCGCTTACGGCGCCGGCGCCCAGGAGTTCGTTGGAGCTATGGATGCTACGGAGGTGTTCCTGCGCATTTTGAAAGCGGTGTACACCGGGAAGGTAACTGCACACAGCAATAAGTAAGTTTTAAGCTTTGTACTTACACCGTTGTCTCTGTACAACAGCAGTGAAAGAAGGGCGGGGGGTGGGAGTTGGTTTATGCCT
>JBMFPP010000184.1:0-5683 GCA_049969055.1 Armatimonadota bacterium
CCTCCACGCTTTCCAACTGCGTTGCCGCTAGCTGCTCCTGCGCTTTTCGAAGCTCTAGGATTTTGGCGGCGCGCAGTTGTGCCAGGTAGTTGGAAGCCACCGTGAACGCCAGGTTATTGAGGGTGCTTACAAGTCCGGCCTCGCTGGTTTGAGCGCTGGCTTTTGCTTGCTTTACTTCGGCACTGGTGAGGCCGCCGTCCAGAATTGTGTAGCTCACAGAAACTTTGGGCTGAAGTCCCTGATCAAACTGCGTGCCGCCGAGCCCCGGGCGGTTGTTCCACATGGAAATCCCTCTGCCGCGGTAGTCAACCTCACCGGTTACGCGCGGCAGGGTGCCCACGCGCGCCTGCCGCACACGCTGTTGTGCGGATTCCACCGATCGCTGTGCCACCACAACACGGCCGTGATTCTGTTGTGCAATGCGAATGGCATCTTGTAAAGTAATAGCTTCTCCTTCAGCCGAGGCCGCGGGCGTGCTTTTGGATTCGCTTGCAGTGCCGCGGCTTTCGATTTCTGGTTCCACTGCTTTGGAAGGAATTTTTGTGAAAAATAAATACATAACCGTCAAAGCCAATAGAACATGTATCTTTTTGCGCACACTCATTAAGCGAACTACTCCCTTCCTTCACCGAGAAGGATTACATCGGCGGGTAAAGCTTCCGCCGATGTCCTGGCACTACTTTAGACGAACCGCCGTCTTCTGCGGTTGCGGTGCTCGGCTCTGAGCAGTTTGGGCTTACTCTTCGAATGCGGGAGGCAGAGCTTCCTCTGCGGCATTTTCACCTTTTGTGGGCGTTTGGGTCCTGTTGTTGGCCAATATCTCGCGCACGCGTTCGCTTTCTCTGGAGCAAACACCCTGAAACCTGCATTTGGGGCATGTTGCACTGCTTTCGGTTCTTGGGTAGTCGTTTTCGTCGGGGCGCCCGGTTCGGTGAACCGGCTCCATCATCTCGGCAAACGAACGCTTCACCAAGGCGCATACATTTTGTATATCTTGTTCAGTGACGCAGAACTCGGCTCGCGATGCCTCCGGATATAGATATACAGCGGTGAGCTTGGTGCTTGTAGGCGGGCTCCAGCCCCACTGCTTCTCCGCGTACAATGAGTAGAGCGCAAGCTGAAAGCGGTCGTCGCTTGACGGCGCACCGGTTTTCCAGTCAACCACCCGCCGAGAGCCGAACTCGCAGGCGAAATCCAGCTTTAAAATAACGCGAACGCCATCGAGGTCAAAGGAGAGAGGTTGAGTGCGGTCGATTGCCATCCAGCGTTTGGAATTTGATTGAAGAAGTCTTTTCCACACATCAAGTTTGAAGAGATTTTCGATGCAGTGTTTGGCGTACTCAAGCTGTTCTTCAAACTCTGCATCCACTAGATCTTTCTCAAATCTGTAGTAGTGTTCAAGGAGGCAGGTTACATCTTTCAAGCGCAGGTCTGGGGGACGGAGATCACTGTTCCACCAGCCACTGCTTGACTCCATGTAGCCGCGGCGCAGAACGTCGACGAGTTCGGAAAGCGCCGCGTCTTTGTTCACGCGTTCACCACGGCGGGATTTCTCAAGCAGATTGGCAATCACATCGTGGACGGCGGTGCCGCGGAAGGCTTTCAGTGTTCTGAGCCTTTTCATCTCATACAAGCACCACTTCCAGCGCTCGTTCTGCCCCCAGAAAAAATCGTAGAAGAACTCGCGTTTACAGCGGTTAAAGCTTCGGAAAAGCGCAAACGACCACCATGGGGTGAGAGAGTTTGCAGACACTCCGTATGCCTCCTTTTGGTTTGGGTATTGAGAACTTCGACGCCGCGATGGTGCAGGCCTGCTTGTGAAGCAGGGCGGTTTTCTTAGGGTTGGATGGCGGCGCTGGCGATTTTTTGGATGCTCGCCGTTCTGTACAACTGCAGGCTTCTGCGAAAACATGATTATTTTGTCAGCTTTTGGGTATAATATATGCGGCGAGGTGAATGAGGTGAAAATAAGCTCTAAAGAAGAGTGCGGCATTCGATGCATGATACAGCTTGCCTCCCGCGGAGGCGAGTCCGAAGTGGTTACAGTAAAGGAGATTGCCGAGCATGAAGGACTTTCCGCTGCTTATGTGGGCAAGCTGTTGTGGGCTTTAAGCCGCAGTGGGCTCACCGAGAGCGTGCGCGGTGTCGACGGCGGCTACCGATTGGCCCGCCCAGCCGAGGAAATATCTCTGGGGGAGATTGTGCGCGCGCTGAGCGGAAACTCCAAGAAGGCCGGGTTCTGCGGCGAATTCCCCGGAGGCGGCGTTGTGTGCGCACATGACCGAAACTGCTCTCTGCAGCCGCTTTGGTCGAGGATAATGCTGTACGTGCAGAATTTGCTGGACGAAACGCCGCTGTCGGATCTGATACAGCGCGAGCGGTCGGTTAGGAAGCATGCGGCCTCTTCTTAGGGCTTTGCCTCGTTCGGTTTTTTGTTGTTCGAAAACATGACAAAATATTCAGGTATTGCTTTCGAGAGGAGAAAAACATGGCTGATACCAGCCCGATTTTGGAAATTCGCGATCTGCAAGTAGCCGTTGAGGATAAACCGATTCTCAAAGGAGTTAATCTCACCATTTACAAAGGTGAGGTGCACGCGCTTATGGGCCCCAACGGCTCTGGCAAAAGCACCCTAAGCAACGCGCTGATGGGGCATCCACGCTACACCGTAACAAGCGGGGATATTCTGTTCAAAGGAGAGAGCATGTTAGAGCTGAGCCCGGATGAGCGTGCCCGCAGGGGTTTGTTTCTTGCGTTCCAGTATCCGGTGGCGGTAAGCGGGGTGAGCGTTGTCAACTTCCTACGCACTGCTCTCAAATCTATACGCGGGGAGGAGATACCGGTTCGCGAGTTTCGCAAGCTGTTGAAGGAGAAGATGGCGCTTCTCGGCATGGATGATTCCTTCGCGGGGCGCTATGTGAACGACGGCTTTTCCGGTGGTGAAAAGAAACGCCACGAAATCCTTCAAATGGCGATGCTGCAGCCGGAGCTAGCCGTTCTGGATGAAACAGACTCTGGTTTGGACATCGATGCTCTGCGCACGGTGGCAGAGGGGATAAACAAGCTCACAGGCCCCAACCTGGGTGTTCTGCTCATCACACACTACCAGCGCATTCTCAACTACGTGCATCCCCACTACGTGCACGTTCTTGTGGACGGTCGCATAGTTAAAAGCGGCGGAAGCGAACTTGCTGAAAAGCTGGAAGCCCAGGGTTACGACTGGATTTTGCAAGAGCTCGGCATCAGTGCTGAGGAAGGCAATGAGAGCAGAGAGGAAGTGCTGGTATGAACACCGCAGCATTGCTCAATTCTATCGGAACGGAATACCGCTACGGTTTTCGGGATCCGGAAAACTACGTTTACAAATCCAAGAAAGGTCTCTCCCGCGAAATCGTTGAGGAGATTTCTTGGATGAAGGGCGAACCCGAGTGGATGCGGCAGTTTCGCCTCAGGGCGCTGGACATCTTCCTGAGCAAGCCGCTTCCGTGGTGGGCCGCAAGGCTTGACCTGCTTCAGGAGATCGACTTTTCGGACATCTACTACTACATACGTCCCACAGACAAGCAGGGTGCTTCGTGGGATGAAGTGCCGGAGTACATAAAAAACACCTTCGATCGTCTCGGTATCCCGGAGGCAGAGCGCAAATTCTTGGCCGGTGTTACGGCTCAGTACGAATCCGAGGTTGTTTACCACAGCATTCGGGAGGACTTGGAGCGCCAGGGTGTTATCTTTTTGGATATGGACTCCGGGCTTCGTGAATATCCGGAGCTTGTAAAACAGTATTTCGGAACCGTTATACCGCCCGGCGATAACAAATTTGCGGCTTTGAATTCGGCTGTGTGGAGCGGAGGCAGTTTCATATGGGTTCCCCCCGGAGTCAAAGTGGAGATTCCTCTGCAGGCTTATTTTCGCATAAACGCGGAAAATATGGGTCAGTTCGAGCGCACATTGATAATTGCGGAACCCGGAAGCTTTGTGCACTACATAGAAGGATGCACAGCACCGGTGTACAGTACCAACTCTCTGCACAGTGCAGTGGTTGAGCTGATCGCCAAGAAGGGCGCCCACATACGCTACACCACTATTCAGAACTGGTCTAAGAACGTTTACAACCTCGTCACGAAGCGGGCCGTGGCCCACGAGGATGCTGTTGTGGAGTGGGTGGACGGCAACTTGGGCTCCAAACTTACAATGAAGTACCCGGGCGTTTATCTGGTTGGTCCGGGGGCGCGCGGCGAGGTGCTTTCGATAGCGTTTGCCGGCAGGGATCAGACGCAGGACGCGGGGGCTAAGATGGTTCACGCCGCGCCGCACACCACATCCACTGTTACCTCGAAGTCGATCAGCAAGGACGGCGGACGCACTATATACCGCGGCGGCGTTTGGGTGAAGAAAGGCGCAGAAGGAGTTCGCTCCAACGTGCGCTGTGACGCACTGCTGATGGACCCGTATTCGCGTTCGGACACCTATCCAACCATGGAGATAAACGAACAGAACGTGAGCATAGGCCACGAGGCCACGGTCAGCCGCGTTGGCGAGGAACAGCTTTTCTACATGATGAGCCGCGGCATCAGCGAAGCAGAGGCCACGGCTATGATAGTCAACGGCTTCTTCGAGCCATTCACAAAAGAGCTTCCCATGGAGTATGCGGTGGAGCTTAACAGGCTCATCCAGCTTGAGATGGAAGGATCGGTGGGCTGATGGCAGTGAGAGGAAGAACATTGAATACCGCTGCACCGGAGGCAGGGCGTACCGCAGAGCTGTTGGGGGTTTCCGAAGGCACTGTCGAGCGCCTTTCACGGAGGCTGGGGGAACCCGACTGGCTCCTCTCAGCGCGTTTGGACGCCTTTGAGAGATTTCGGGCGCTTCCTGTTCCCTCTTCTACAACCGACGAGGATTGGCGCCGCACCAAAGCGTTCGATGCGGATTTCTTCTCGCATCAGATTCCAATTACAAAGCCGGTGCAGGTGCGCAGTATTGAGGCCCTACATCCGGAGCTTCGAACTTCCGAGCTTTCGGAGGGCGGTGCTTCCGGCATTTTGCTGGAACAGCATTCACTCGGCATCCACCGCTTCTCTTCGGGGGAGCTTGAGGATAAAGGGGTTGTTTTGGCCGATCTTTCTACGGCTGCCCGGGAATACCCACAGCTGGTCCGTAGGTATGCTCCTTCCGCCGCTCCGGATGACGGCAAGTTTGAGGCCTTGTGCAGAGCATTGTTCACCAGCGGAGTTTTCCTTTACGTTCCTGCGGGGGTTAGGGTCTCGCTCCCAATTTGGCTTGGCCTGTACGCAGACGCCGATGGTTCGCTGGTTCTTCCAAGAAGTGTGGTGGTTGCCGAGTCGGGCAGTGAGGTGACTGTTTTTGAGGAGTACCTTTCGCCAAACGGTGAGGGAGCCTCTGCGGCCAGCGCACTGCACGAGGTGTTTGTGGGAGAGGGTGCGCGCGTGACAGTTGTTTCTCTTCAGCAGTGGGGGCGGTCGGTTCGCGCGTTTGCTTCGCACCGCTTCCGCATCCAAAGAGGTGGACGGCTCACAAGCTTGGTGGCGTCCCTTGGCGGGGCCGTAACTAAAGCCTTCGTGAGAGCAAACCTGCTGGGCCCGGGTGCCGAAAGCCAAATGTTCGGTTTGCTTTTTGGTCGGGCGAAGCAGCATTTCGACCATACCACAGTTCAAGACCACGTTGC
>JBMFPP010000185.1:0-5662 GCA_049969055.1 Armatimonadota bacterium
GCAATAAGCGCAAACGCCGCCAAACGCGCCGCCGCGCGCTTCGCAAACACCTCATTAACGCCGCCCCAGCGGTTCGCAACCCAAACGCCGGCCGCTATTGCCAAACAAAGCAAAAGGAACGGCACGTGCCTTTCCGCAGGCAGGATGGAAACAAAGTACACGGTAACCGCAAACATCAGAAGCGCCATTCCCTGCTTCCACGTCTCCATCCACGGCCCGGGACGCGGAAGGCGCTTTAGAAGTTCCGGCTGTGCAACCAACAGCATATACGGAGAGGCCATTCCAACTCCGATCGCCGCGAAAGCGGCCAAAACAACAGGTGCCGGCTGCATAGCCGCCCAGGCCAGCGCACCGCCGAGGAACGGTCCACTACAGGGTGTGGCCAAAACGGTCGCTAATGCCCCCATACCAAACGAGCCCAGATACTCTCCGGCGGAAAACCTGGCCCCGGATAAACTCTGGGGCAGTGCAATCGTAAAAGCTCCACCCAACCACAACCCCATTGTGAATACCAGCGCTCCAAGCGCCGTTACAAACTCCGGCCTTTGGAACTGCATGCCCCACAAGCCTCGAACCGAGGCCATAAACGCCCCCAAAGCCAGAAACACCGCTATCATCCCCAGCGCAAAAGCCAATGACAACCGCAGTGCTTTCTTCGGATCTCGCTGGGCATGCTCCAAAAAACTGTAAACCTTGATTGGAACCACAGGAAGCACGCAGGGCATAAAGTTCAACAACACCCCGCCCAGCAGTGACGCCAAAATCGCCAGAATCCAAGGCGTTGTCGGCGTCTCAACTTGAACGCTTTTGCTCACATCGAAACCAGCTTTACCACCGGTCGGCTTCCCTGCAGAACCCGGCGCAAATGGAAGCCGGGGCAGTTTATGCTCGCTCTCACGGCTCGCGCCGGCAACGGCCAAACGCACCGAAGCCACAGCCTCCACCGGAATACAGCTGCCCGGCGTGCAAACCTGCCCCCTCAACCGGAAGCGAAGGTTGTAAACACCAAACCGGGCGCTGTTTTTGGCTAACACCGGAACCAAAACGGTTTGCTCCCCGGTGTACACATTGTGCTGATCTGTCTGCCCACCGAGGTCGGTAACATGCCTGGTTGTCTTCGGCCACTGAACAGATCCAAAAGCAAAACCATCCTCTTTGGGAAGCTCGAGGGAAAGCGGCTGAGCCGGTATAATCTTTCCTCCCGGCTCGGGGCCGTACAGCCAAGCGCCCCTCCCCACCTTAAGCCGAACTGCCACAGTGAAGCTTTGCCCTGGCCGAACTGCTTCATGGCTGGAAACCGCCGCCGCCCTCAGCAGGTCCGGTCGAGTTTGCACCAACTGCCCGCTAGCAGTACCTGCCGCCAAAGCCAACCACAAAACTACCGATATAACCCCTGCCAAACTCCACTTTCTCATGCAAAACACCTGAAGTATTTGGAAAAAGAGCGCCGCCTAATTTCGAGAAAACGCCCACAAACAATGATAACCGGTAAACCACACTGGTTCCATCACCTGTGTTAGCCTTTCTTGCCGTGTACGTACTTTACTGTGGAAAACACCAAGGTTTCGAAAACAACCAAATCGGGAGGAGTTGCAAATGAAGGCCAAGTTGAGCCAAATCATCGCCGCCGCGGTTCTTACACTGGCAACCGCCGTGAACGCCCAAACCACAGAAGCCGTACTTGCCGGAGACGTAAACGGCGACGGTCAAATAACCGTAGCGGATGCCGTGCTGATTCTCCGCGCCGCAGTCGGCATCACCGCATTGCCGTCAGACAAAGCCCAAAGCGCCGATATCGACGGCGACGGCAAAATCACTGCGCGCGATGCCCTCGGCGCACTGCTTATTGTTGTTCAGCTTGCTCCAGCTCCGAACTCGGGACAGCCCCAACCAATGCCCGTAAAAGCTCCACAGCTGATTGTTACAACGAACAAGTTCGGTTACAAACCTGCGGAATCGGTAATAATAAACCTTACACTGAAAAACCCATCGTCCACCACCGTTAAATGGGTCTTTCCCAGCTCGCAGATTTACGAGATCACCATATCGAGTCAAGACGGCCGCAAGGTGTGGACTTGGTCCGAAGGAAGAATGTTCCTGACAGTTATCACGGAACTCACGCTTGCTCCTGGAGAGGAAAAGCATTGGTCCGAAACCTGGGATCAAAAAACCGCTGATGGAGCACAGGTGCCGGACGGCTACTACGAAATCACCGCAGAGCTTGTTCCCATGAAAGACGGCGAAAACGGCCCTCAGGTATCCGGCACCGCAACCATTGGAATCGGCGAGGGTTACCAGGAGCCGCCGGCAAAATATCCCATCCCGGTTCCGGGGGAAGAGCGCGTATTCGTCAGCACCGACGGCCGCTGGCCCCAGAAAACGATAAAAGGCCTGGGCTACGTAACTGTGGAAGGCAGTACCTACACACGCATCTCTCTAACACCCGAAAGCGGCAACGAAGCCATGCTTCGCTTGACCGACGATTCCACCGTCCTCCAGCGCGTCGACGGCCGTGATGCCCTGCGCTACCGCCTGAATGCCGCCGTCGGAGAAACCTGGATCTTCGATTTCGGCACCCAGGCCAAGGCAACAATGGCCTCCCGCTCCGATGTTTTGGATACGCCTCTGCAACGCTTCGAGCGCTGTCTGCGCATTGAGTACTTCGTCGGCCCGGATTTCGCATGGACAGAGTGGCTGGCACCGAACATTGGCCTAGTAGGATGGGATTTCATCGGAATTGCCGGCCCCATTTCTTACCGCATCTTGTCGTACAATAAGCCGCTCGTTCCTCCTCCGCCTCCCTCCTCACCTCCTCAAGATAAATAGCCCCGGTCAACGCTCTCAAGACGCCTCGAAGTTCATTGGTTACCACTGACCTTTCAAAACTCCCTTGCACCCCGATTTCCGTCGTGTGGAAATCGGGGCTTTCCATTTTCACCTATGAACAAGAAGTTTTGACGTCCGGTTAATCCATGTTTGCAAATCGTTTTGCTGGTTCAATCAATCACTCTTTGTTTGTCAAAACTTCTTGCAAGAAGTTTTAGCGTTCAATCAGTCCATGTTGGTTTGCCAAAACTTCTCGCCGGACGCAAAACCCACCCAGCATACCGAAAGGTTGCCTCCTGCAGTCCGCCGAAATTAAACTTCGGGTGGAACGGCAATGCTAACCATCACGGCCTTCGGCGGCACTGGCGAAATCGGAGGCAACATGTTCCTTCTCGACGACGGCCGCACCAAGATCCTTCTGGACTTCGGCCGCAGTTTCTCCAGGGAAAGCAGGTTCTTCGAGTTTCCACTCCTACAACCGCAGTGCCGAGAGGACCTGCTGAAAACCGGCCTAATACCGAACATTACCGGCCTCTACTGCGGCGAGGGTCTGCGCATCCGCTACGGTGCCGACGAGAGCGACCTCGCGCTGGAAGGAAGACTTTGCGAGCCGGAGGTCCAAGCAGTGCTCTTATCTCACGCCCACACAGACCACTGCGGATACATCGGTCTGCTTCATCCTGACATACGCATATACTGCTCACCTATCACGAAGCGGTTGCTCCAAATAACGCGCGAACTAAACAGCGATTTCCGCACGGCGGCCCCAGACGCAGGCATAACCCCCGTTCCAACCGGTGAATGGGTGGATATCGGCACTATGCGGGTGAAGCGCTACGACGTGGACCACTCAATCCCGGGCGCAAGCGCTTTCGTCATAGAAGCCGACGGTAAAAAACTGGTTTACACAGGCGACTTCCGATTGCACGGCCCGGATAATGAACAGAAAACCACCAAGTGCTTTATCGAGGAAACCGCCGCGGAAGGTATCGACTACCTCCTGTGCGAGGGAACCTGCCTCAGCAAGCACGAACCAACAGATGACCTCGACAACAGCACGCACCACAGCCTGGACAGTGAGGAAAACGTAAAACAGAAGTGCGCCGAGCTGTTTCGCAAAAGCAAAGGCCTGGTTATCTACGACATGTCTCCCATGGACATCGGCCGCCTGGTTCGGGTGTTTGAAGCGGCACGTCACTCACGCCGCTGTGTTGTTTTAGACTCCAAAAAGGCTTTCTTTCTACTGCTCCTCAACCGCGGTCCAGACGGCGAAATCGTTCCCAACCTGCCGGAACCCAACAGCTTCAGCATCCTGCTATCGAGAACAAAACTGCGCTCAGACTCCAAATGGTACAAACAGTGCTTCGGCCTCGCCGCCCAAACACTCCAACAGCTCGCCAGCCACCAGCACGGACTGTTTGTGGAAGCCGCATGGTGCGGAAGGCAGGGCCACGAAGCCCGGCTGACCTCGCAACAGCGCCGAAGGATAACCAAAACCAGGGAATCCCCCGGCGAAAACGACTTTGAACTGCCCGACGAGCTGTTCATTTGGGGACCGCACGGCCGCGACCGCATCCTTCAAAACCCGAATGACTATATGATCATCACATCCAACGGCCCTGGAATCCTGCTTCAGATGTTGCAGATGGAACAACGCATAGAAGGCACCTACATATACGGAAAAGCCGAGCCTTTCAACGAAGAAACGGAGTTCAGCTATAGAATACTGATGAATTGGCTGAAGCTGAGCGGCCTGCGGCTTGAGTTTGCTCACACATCCGGACACATAAAGCGAGAGCATCTGGAGAACGTGCTCAAAACTCTCAACCCCAAAACCCTGATCCCCATTCACACAACAGCTGAAAAGCCTTTCGACGGCATGCATCCGAACATCAGAGTCCTGCCCCTCGGCAAGAGAGAAAAGCTGTAAATCCAAACTGAGCACTTCCGGGCAAATCCAACCGATCCTCAAAAACCAAAAGTAAAAGGACCGCCCTGATGCCAGAGCGGTCCACCAAAGCCTTACCGTTCAAAGCAAACGCTTAGGCAAGCATGGAATGCGCCTCAGCAAGCCTCCGCGGAATATTAATGCGGTTGCCGCAGACCTCAACGCACCGTCCGCATCCATCGCAGTTGCTCGCCAGCTGGTGCGACGCAAGTGATGCGTACTGCTCCCGACCGTAATCATGCCAGCCGTACTCTTCGAAGTACATGCGGAACCTCAAAATATCAGCCACCGGTATGCCTTTCGGGCACACCTTGCAGTTTCCGCAGGCCACACACGCCCATCCAGCAAGCATGTCACCCGCTTTGGTGCGGCTGGCGCTTCTGGGCAGATTTTTCATCTGCATAGTGATCTCGCGGAAGTGGTCCACATCCTGGTGCGTTCTGAAAGTCTTCACCACAGCATCGATCCTAGCATCGGTAAGCAAAGCGCGCACACACGCCGTCTGCTCCTCCGTGCTCCTCCCGCGGACGGACTTCATCGCCACTATACCCATGCCGATCTTCTTCGCTTCAGCAATGGCTTCATCCAAGGCGGTTTTTTCGGCAGTATTGCCCGAAGCAGGGTTGTAAACGATCATGGCCATATCGTAGTATTTCTGGGCAGCCACCGCCTTCAGTATCTCCGGAACGCGCGTGTGTATAGCGCACCCCATGAAGCGGACTTTGCCGGCAGCCTTGGCTTTCATGAAGTCCTCGCGGCGCTTCGGATCCGCAGCCTGCTCTGGGGTATCCGTTTGCGGCATTATGCACTCAACCCAAGTGGTGTTGAGAATTTTCAGAGACTCATCGATACTGCTTGGCTCTCCCTTAAGGAGAAGCACCACGCCCT
>JBMFPP010000186.1:0-4054 GCA_049969055.1 Armatimonadota bacterium
AGAACTCATAACCAGCGAGGGGGTTTTTACACATGATGGATTTGGTGGAGTTGGCGCGTTTGTGCATGGATCGAGAGGCTTCAGACATCTACCTCAAAGTTGGAGCACCTCCGATGCTGCGCATCCAGGGTAGTGCGGTTCCGGTGTCGGACCAAGTTTTGAAGCCGCAGGATACGCAGGCTTATGCGGACCAGCTCATCACTAAGGAGCGCGACCGCCAGCTTTTTGCCGAGAGAAAGCAGGTGAACCTGGCCTGGAGTGTGCACGGTTTGGGCAGATTCAGGGTTAACGTGTACACCCAGCGCGGAACCGTGGCTATAGTGATGCGCCGGGTCGCTTTGAAGATTCCCACGATCGATGAGCTGGGGCTTCCCAAGGTGCTGTGCGATTTGGCAATGGAGAAGAACGGTTTGGTGCTTGTTACTGGAGCCACCGGAACGGGGAAATCCACCACATTGGCCGCTATGGTGGATTATCGAAACAGCCACAGCGCCGGGCACATTGTTACCATGGAAGATCCAATAGAGTTCCTCCACACCGATAAGAAAAGCATTGTCAGCCAGCGCGAGATAGGCACCGATGTAGAGACCTTCGAAGACGCGATGCGCGATGCCATGCGTCAGGCACCCGACGTAATCCTCTTGGGAGAGCTTCGGGATGCGAAAACCGTGGAGACGGCTCTGCATATGTGCGAGACCGGGCATTTGGTTTTGGGTACACTGCACTCAACAAACGCCACCCAAACTATGGAGCGCTTGATGAACTTTTACGGTCCTGATGAACAGACGCACATCCTAATGCTTCTCTCGCTGAACCTGCGTGGTGTAATTTCGCAGAGGCTTGTGCCTAGGGCGGACGGTCAAGGCAGGGTAGCAGCTTTGGAAATACTTTTGGCCACTCCGCGCATCAAGGACATTATCCGCAGGGGGGATTTGCCCTCGATTAAGGACGCGATAGCCGCCGGTAATCAGGAGGGGATGCAGACGTTCGATCAGGCCCTTTACAAGTTGTGGAAAGATGGAATCATCACCGAGGAGGCCGCGCTGGCGTTTGCGGAAAGCCCCGGCGACCTGAGGTTGAAGATGCGGGGCATTATAATAGGAACTTGAGGTCCGGGTGGTAGTACGGTTCAGCTCATGCATACGAAGTTGGGAGTTCACTGGATGCCGGCCATCCTCTTGAACTCTTCTTCTGTCAAGATGGTGATTCCCAACTGCTGTGCCTTGGTCAGTTTTGAACCCGGGTTTTCTCCAGCCACAACATAATCGGTGTTCTTGCTGACACTGGAGGCCGCGTGGCCGCCAAGTTGCACCACCAAGCGCTCTGCCTCGGAACGCGTCATTGAAGACAATGTGCCGGTAAACACGAAGGTTTTGCCTTCAAAGGGCTTTTCGCCCGCTTCCGGCGCTTCATCCATGGTCATTTTCACGCCGGCGGCGCGGAGCTTTTCGATGACGGCTTTGTTGGACAGCTGTTGGAAGAAGGTGTGCACGCTGGATGCTATTACTGCACCAACGCCGGGTACTTCTGCAATTTCTTCGGCTGAAGCGTTGGCAAGGGCATCTAGGGTTCGGAACCGCTCGGCCAGCGCTCTGGCTACGGTGGAGCCAACGTGCCTAATACCAAGCGCGAATATCAGGCGGTCCAGAGATCTGTTTTTGCTGTCTTCGATGGCTTTCAGGAGGTTGTCAGCCGATTTCTCACCCATTCTCTCCAGCGACACCAGCTCACTTCGGCGGTTTTTGAGGTAGTAAAGGTCTCCCGGGTCTTTTACCAATCCGGTTTCCACGAGTTGCTCCACCAATGCCGTACCCAAACCTTCGATATCCATAGCATCTCTAGATGCGAAGTGGCGAATTCGCTCGCGGAGTTGAGCAGGGCACGCAATTCCCGTACAGCGCGCCACGGCTTCGCCCTCAGGGCGTTCCACAGCTGATCCGCAGACCGGGCATTGGGTTGGCATTTTGAATGGTTTGGTGCCGGGTGGGCGCTTTTCCAGCACCACGCGAACAACCTCTGGAATGACTTCTCCGGCGCGCTGAATTACCACGGTGTCGCCAACGCGAATATCTTTGCGTGCAATTTCATCCTCGTTGTGCAGTGTAGCTCTGCTAACTGTAACGCCTGCCAGCGGAACTGGGTCCATAATTGCCACGGGGGTTAGGGCTCCGGTTCGTCCTACCTGCACTCGTATTTCGCGTATCACGGTTGTGGCCTGGTCCGGCGGATATTTGTAGGCGATTGCCCATCTAGGGCTTCGTGAAACCTGTCCCAGCTCCGTTTGCAAAGCAAGCGAATTCACTTTAACCACAACGCCGTCAATGTCGTAATCCAGCCCTTCCCGTTTGGATTCCCACTCACGTATGAACTGCACTGCTTCCTCTATGGAGGGGCAGAGTCTGCGGTGGTCGCTGACGCGGAATCCCCATTTGCGGAGGGTTTCCAATACCTCCCAGTGCGTTGTAAATCCGCCGTTTTCAACAAAGCCAAGGCCGTAGACGAATATCTGAAGCCGGCGGCGCGCGGTGATGCTTGGGTCTAATTGGCGGACCGAGCCGGCCGCGGCGTTTCTGGGGTTGGCAAACGCCGGTTCGCCAGATTTGATGCGCTCCTCGTTCACTTTTTGGAACTCCGCGTGGGTCATGTAAACCTCGCCGCGCACCTCCATCAGCCTGGGGACCGGCGGTACGTTCGAAGCGGCGTCCAAGTTCTGGGGAACTCTAAGCGGAATACTGCGAATTGTTCGGATGTTGTTGGTGACGTTCTCGCCTGAGAAGCCGTCGCCTCGGGTGGCCCCTGTGACGAGCACGCCGTTTTCGTATGTAAGGCTGACCGCGAGTCCGTCGATTTTAAGCTCTGTGACGTATTCGATCGGCGCTTCGGGAGGCAGAGCAAGTGCGCGCTTCACTCGCAAATCGAAAGCGCGAAGTTCTCCCTCATCGAAAGCGTTGTTGAGGGACAGCATAGGAAGCAAATGCGTATGCGATTCGAACTGTTCGGCTGGCGGTGCTCCAACGCGCTGTGTTGGCGAATCCGGAGTTACAAGCGATGGGTAAGCTGTTTCGAGCTCAACCAGTTCACGGAACAGGCGGTCGTACTCTGCATCCGATATTTCCGGGCTGTCCAAAACGTAGTAGCGGTAGTTGTGGTAGTTGATAAGCCGCCTGAGCTCTTCAATTCTTGCCTGAGGATCGAGTGGATTTGGTTTACCCAAGGTAAGCCTCCCGAACAAGTTCGTTTTGCAAGAGCGCTTGAGCGGTATCCTGCAGAACAACTTCGCCTGTTTGAAGCACATAGCCTCTGTTGGCTATGTGGAGGGCCATATGGGCGTTTTGCTCGACAAGCAAAATGGTTGTTCCGGCCTCGTTGATCTCTTTCAGAGTGCGGAATATCTCTTGTACGAGCAGAGGAGCTAGCCCCAAAGAAGGTTCATCCAGCATCAGCAGGCGTGGACGGCCCATCAGTGCTCGGCCAATGGCGAGCATCTGCTGTTCTCCGCCGGAAAGCGTGCCTGCCAGTTGGTTCATCCGCTCTGCAAGCCGCGGAAACAGACTTGTTACGCGGTCCATATCGCGGCGTATGCCGCCAGTGTCGCGCCTTGTGTATGCGCCGAGCAAAAGGTTTTCTCTGACAGTTAGATTGGCGAAAACGCCTCTGCCCTCCGGGGCGTGGCCGATGCCCATCTGGACTATGCGGTCCGGAGGGGTGCGGGTGATGTCGCGTCCTTCAAAGCGGATGGAGCCAGCTGTGGGCCGCACAAGCCCCGATATTGTGCGGAGGAGGGTGCTTTTGCCCGCACCGTTTGCCCCTATGAGGGTGACTACTTCCCCGGCATCAACGTGCAGGCTTACATCCCGAAGCGCTCTTATAGCCCCGTATCTCACTTCCAAATTGCTGACTTCAAGCATCTGGAGAATGTCCGTTCTTAAACCGGCCCAGAATTAATTTTGGTTTAATCCCGCACCTATTTTACGTCAGCGGGTTTAGAATGACAATAAAAACTTACAAGCGCACGTATGCTTGCATGCGTATGGAGGGACTGGATCGCGCTGTG
>JBMFPP010000186.1:4064-5629 GCA_049969055.1 Armatimonadota bacterium
AAGGTAACCAATGGGAGGAACTCATGGTTTATATGATTATAGCCGCTTTGTGCGGCGCGGCGGTTATGGCTTTGGAGCTGTTGGGATCGCGTCTTTTGGCTCCGGATTTCGGCAGTTCCATTCACGTGTGGGGCAGTTTGATAGGGACGTTTTTGGCGGCTTTGAGCGTTGGCTATTGGGTTGGTGGCGTTGCGGCGGACAGATATCCATCCTTAGCAGTGCTGAGCATATTTGTGTTTACCGCGGCCGCCGCAACGTGTGCATTGCCGTTTGCCGCCGGACCAACAACCCGTTGGATATCTACTGAGGTGGAGGACGTGAGGACAGGCTCTTTGCTATCGTGTATAGTTCTGTTCATGGTGCCCGGAGCCGCTTTGGGAACGGTTTCACCCTTCCTTATACGGATGTCTGCCAAGTCTGTCGGCACCACTGGCAGGGCGGCCGGAGGCATATACGCGGTTTCCACTGTTGGCAGTATAGTGGGGACTTTGGTCACAGCTTTCTACCTCATCGCGGTGCTTCCTGTTTCGCGCATACTTCTTGTTGTTGGAGCTTTGCTGTGGGGGATTGGATTGGTTCTGCTTGCGGCATCGCGCTGGAGCAAGACCGGAGCTGCTGCGGCTGTTGCGTTGGGCCTTTTGATGGTTTTACAAACGCCAACGGCTTCGGCGCAGTCAGACTCCTGGCGCGAGGTTTACCGGGCAGACACTCTCTACCATCACATTCGGGTAATAGACGAAGACGGTGTACGGTACTTGATGTTTGGGCGCACCAGCCAAAGTGCTTTGGATTTGCGCAATCCAACGAACAATGTGTTCCGCTATGTGGACGTTTTTCACCTTGGTCCCATTCTTAAGCCGGATATGAAGCGGGTGCTTTTTATAGGTTTAGGCGGTGGAACCGGGCCGTCGCAGTTCAGAAAGCTTTATCCGGAGCTGGCGATAGACGTAGCGGAAATCGACCCAGAAGTAGTGCGCATTGCCGCCCGCTTCTTCCGGTTCAAAACAGATTCCCAATTGAAGGTGGATGTGCGTGACGGCCGTATGTTCCTCCGCAGGACGCGCAACAAGTACGATATGATCGTGCTGGACGCTTACTACGCCGACGGTGTTCCGTTTCATCTGACTACGAAAGAGTTCATGCGTTTGGTTTGGGACCGGCTCACTTCCGGTGGAATTTTAATGGCAAACGTGATCGGTAGCATGGAGGGGCGTCGGAGCGACCTGATGCGCTCTCAGTACCGCACGATTTTGGAGGCCTTCGGCAACTGCCTATACATCCCAGTGCTGGAGGAAGACGAAAAGGAGCTGAATCCGTTCCTGCGCAGGAACATCATGCTTATCAGCGTAAAAGGACGCGCGCCATCTCTTGACGATGTTAGGGCGAGGGTAAAGTCATCCAATTCTCCCAAGAAGCGGATACTTGAGACGATAATGGCGGCCGTGCCGTCTGTGCCGCCCAAAGTTGCAAATGTTCCGGTGCTAACCGACGATTACGCGCCGGTGGACAACCTGCTTCACGTGGATTGACGGGAACGACAGTGCTCAAAGCAGTTTGATTCCGGC
>JBMFPP010000187.1:0-1042 GCA_049969055.1 Armatimonadota bacterium
CAGGGAAGGCATAAAGCGCAAACTCAAAGAGCTGATTCCTACTTACATGCCGTGGCAGGAAAATTGCGCACCTAACACAGGTGAAAAACGCGAAGGAGAGACACGTTGAAGGTTCTGGTTACTGGAGGCGCTGGGTTCATTGGCTCGAACTTGGCGCACAAATTGGTTTCCGATGGATACGAAGTCCGCATCGCCGATAACCTATCGACCGGGCGCTTGAGCAACCTAAACGGAATTATAGATCAAGTGGAGTTCATGCGGGTTGACCTTTCAAATCCGGATGCGGCTCGACGCGCGGTTTCCGGCACCGAGATTGTTTTCCACCAAGCGGCTCTGCCGTCAGTCCCAAGGTCTGTGAGGGATCCGATTGCCACTACTATCGCCTGCGTTATGGCAACGGTCGCTGTGCTAACGGCGTCAAAAGAGGCAGGGGTTCGGCGCGTGGTGTATGCCGCATCATCCTCTGCCTACGGCGATGCAGAAGGCCTGCCCCGCGCGGAAACTATTCTTCCCTCCCCTATATCCCCCTACGCCGCCGCAAAACTGGCCGGCGAGCACTTCTGCAAAGCGTTTGCCAAGGTTTACGGTCTTGAAACCGTGGCACTGCGCTACTTCAACGTCTTCGGCCCCAGGCAGGATCCAACCTCACAGTACGCCGCCGTCATACCAAAGTTCATCTCGGCGCTTCTAAGCGACCAAGAGCTTCACATATACGGCGACGGCGAGCAAACAAGGGACTTCACATACGTGGACAACGTGGTGGAGGCCAACATCCTCGCCGCAGAAGCACCAGGCGCAGTCGGAGAAACGCTGAACGTTGCCACCGGAGAGCAGTGGAGCATAAATCAACTGGTGGATATACTGGAGGAGATAACAGGAAGGAAAGCCCGCCGCGTTTACCTTTCGGAGCGCCCGGGAGACGCAAGGCACTCCCTGGCGGATATAAGCAAAGCGCGCCGGCTCCTCGGCTACAAACCGAGAATCGGCTTCAAGGAGGGATTGGAGCGGACCGTAGAGTGGATGCGCACATCCAACGACATGC
>JBMFPP010000187.1:1052-5616 GCA_049969055.1 Armatimonadota bacterium
GCCGGTCCAACCTGCGGAAGTTGGCACAACGGTATAGCGGCATCAAAGAGGGGCTATCCATTCTTCCGCGCAGAATTGGGTTTCCCGTTAGCAGAGCGGGAAGTGAAGGCAGGTTTGTACTTACCATCACCCTTGGTTCGCAAGTGAGCTGGCCCTCACCCCTAGCCCCTCTCCCAGGTGGGAGAGGGGAAGCTGGTTCCCTTCTCCCTGCGGTGGGAGAAGGGTTGGGAATGAGGGCTAGCGAAAGTTTGGGGATGAGGACCGGCGTTTGGGAGAAAGTCCGGGGACGAGGGAACAGTACATGAGAGATGAACCATTGGCGAGTGGGCAAAATCCTTGGTCTGCTGAACATGAACAAACTGCGCTCCTGGTTTGACCACATCTTCCAATTCAAGGGACTTCTGCGCGCAGTCAGCTACCTTAAACCCTATTGGTACTGGCAGATACCGGCTCTCTTCTGTGCCCTTGCTCTCACTGTTGCCGGCCTTGCATATCCATGGATCAACAAGCTCCTCATCGACGACGTCTTCGTTCACCGCTCCCTCCCCGCTCTCAAGCTCTGCGTCCTCGCTTTCGGTGCCGCCATACTCGTTTCTGCTCTCATGAACATGGGCCAGCAGTATCTTTACACATACGTCGGAGAGCGCGCGGTCGCCGACATCCGCAAAGACCTCTACCGACATCTCCAAAAACTCCCGATCGCATACTTCGACTCCGAGAAAACAGGCAGAGTCATGTCCACCTTCACCAACGATGTCGGCACTATGCAGTCACTCTACACCTCAACCCTCGTGGAACTGGTAACCAACACCATCCAAATTGCCGTCACCCTGACAGTGCTCTTCCACCTCAACGCCGGGCTGACCAAGATAACCCTGCCCTTCGTCCCGCTCGTCGGTGTAAGCATAGTCGCATTCAGCAGGTTCCACCGAAAAGTCAGCGGGCAGGTTCAGGAAAAGCTCGCCGGCATCAACGACGGCCTCCAGGAAAGCATCTCCGGAATCCGCGAAGTCAAGGCCTTCACTCAAGAGACCACCCAATACGCTCGCTTCTCCGACCTCTTCATGACCCTGGTTGCCGTGAAGCTGAAACAGGCCGCAGTCGGTGCATTGAACAGCGGCGTCAACAGCATCGTCGGCATGGGAGTCATGCTTTTCATCATGTGGACCGGCGGCAAGCAGGTGATTGAAGGCTTCATGACCCCCGGCTCGCTCGTCGCTTTCAGCAGTTACATGGGAAGCCTTTACGGACCCGCCGCATGGTTCGTTCGCCTCAACGCCAGGCTCCAAAGCGCTCTCGCCGGCGCCGACCGCGTCTTCGCTCTGCTGGATACCGAGCCGCAGGTCAAGGACAAACCCGATGCCCTCACCCTCCCGCCGATCCGCGGTGAAGTCGAATTTCACAACGTCCGCTTCGCCTACCAGGAAGGCGTCGAGGTCCTCAAAGGCATCAGCCTCCGAGCCGAGCCGGGCGAAATGGTTGCCCTCGTCGGGCCATCCGGAGCCGGCAAAACAACCCTCGCCAGCCTGATTCTGCGCTTCTATGACCCAATAAGCGGGTGCATCACAATCGATGGATACGACCTGAGAGACGTCACCCAGCAGTCGCTGAGACAGCAGATAGGACTGGTGTTTCAAGACACGTTCCTCTTCGCAACCAGCGTCCGCGAGAATATCCGCTTCGGCAGACCCAATGCCACCGACGAAGAGGTGGTGGAAGCCGCCAAAGCGGCCAACGCGCACGATTTTATCTGCCAATTCCCGGAAGGATACGACACACAGGTTGGCGAACGGGGGGTTAAGCTTTCCGGGGGACAAAGACAGCGCATAGCAATCGCGCGGGCAGTGCTGAGAAACCCGCGCATCCTGATCCTTGACGAAGCAACATCCTCGCTGGACTCCGAATCGGAGGCGGCGATACAGGAGGCTTTAGACCGACTGATGGCAGGGCGCACCACATTTGTGATCGCCCACCGCCTTTCAACAGTGCTGAGGGCCGACAAGATAGCAGTGCTGGACGGCGGCCGCCTGGTAGAGCTTGGCCGGCACGAGGAGCTTCTGCGGAAGGGCGGCGTTTACCGAAGGCTTTACGAAGCCCAATTCGCCCGCGCAGAGCTCGCCGTGGACGCGCAGAGGGTGCCCAAATGAAGGCAGGGAGCCCAATTCTCCCTCTCCCACCTGGGAGAGGGGCTAGGGGTGAGGACAACCCAGCCCGCCTGCAAGAGAGGGGCTAGGAGTGAGGACATAGAAATACCCTCATAAATGAGGGTGGTCGACTAGTCGAAAATGGTCTGTTTCATTATGCAAGAAAGGTGATATATACAAACAAAACAGAGCCTACGAAACAACCGAGAGACGAGAGAAACCTCTCAAAAGTGATAGGCCGTTGCTTATCAAGAATAAGCTGTTGCACGAAGCAGAATATCGGTTAGAATGTAGGTGAAGAAGCATCGGTACGGCTGTTGGAGAGAAGCCTGATGCTCGACGCGGTTTACCAAAAAAGCCCAGATATGGTCTCTCGCAAGGTCGCCGGTGAGTACATACTGGTGCCGATACGCCGGCACGTGGCAGACCTTGAGAGCATATACAACCTGAATGAGGTCGGCGGCTTCATCTACGAGCAGATAGATGGAACCAAGCCAGCATCCGAGATCCTTGATGCGATCTGCCGCGAGTTCGACGTTTCGCGCGAACAAGCAGAGGCAGACCTGACTGAGTTCCTCTCTACTTTGAAGGAGATCGGCGCCATTACGGAGGCCTGAGGTGGAGTGCCCGCACATCCCGGAGATCCGGTACAGCGAGTTCAGCAAGCGCATCCACGATGCGGTTGCCGCTGAGCGCATACCCATCTCGGGAAGCATCGAGGTGACGGAGCGGTGCAACCTGCGCTGTGCCCACTGCTACATCAACCAGCCCGCCGGCGATAAAGAAGCCATGGCCCGCGAGCTGACCTACGAGCAGTGGTGCGGCATCATCGACCAGATCGTGGATGAGGGCTGTATGTGGCTCCTGCTGACCGGCGGCGAGCCGTTCGTGAGGCCGGACTTCCTGGACATCTACACCTACTGCAAGAAGAAGGGCCTGCTGGTTACGCTGTTCACAAACGGCACGCTGATAACTCCGGAGATTGCGGACTACCTGTCTGACTACTGCCCGTTCTCAACGGAGATCACCGTTTACGGGCGGACCAAGGAAACGTACGAGCGGGTCACCGGCGTTCCGGGCTCCTACGAGCGATGCATGCGCGGCATCGAGCTTCTGCTTGAGCGCAAGATACCGCTTAAGCTGAAGACGATGGTGATGACCCTGAACGTGCATGAGTTTGACGCCATCCAGGAATGGGTTGAGAGCCTGGGCCTTGAGTTCCGGTACGACCCGATGATAAACGGGCGGTTCGACGGGAAAGACGGTCCCAGCGCCGTGAGGCTCCCGCCCGAAAAGGTGGTGGAGCTGGATCTGGCAACCGAAAAGCGGCGAAACGCCTGGAAGGAGTTCGCCGAGAAGTTTTGGGGCCCGCCGAAGCGGGATACCCTGTTTGTATGCGGCGCCGGCATTAACACATTTGCCATCACACCCGCTGGCGAGCTTATCCCCTGCATAATGGCCAGAATGCGCGCGGCCGACCTAAAGAACCAATCTTTCAAAGAGGGTTGGCAGGCGCTTCTAGGTGTTGTGGAGCAAAAGGTCTCTACCGACTCTCCGTGCAGGAAGTGTAATTTGGGAGCTCTGTGCGGCACTTGCCCCGGATGGGCGGTCCTCGAAACCGGAGATCCCACGCAACCCGTGGAATACCTATGCCGCGTTGGCCAACTGCGAGCGGAAGCGTTTGGTCCTTGTGCGGCGGTTTCTGGCGAAAGCCTGATTAGCTAACAAGGAGGTTAGAAATGAGCGGCCGAGCTTACAGAAAGCCCTTGGTTTGCAAAGTGGATCTAAGACCGGAAGAAGCCGTGCTTAGTGGTTGCAAGCTACAGGGGGAGGAAGTGGGTTCAGCTTGGCAAGTTGGTGGCCGCGCCTGTTGGGTAAGCCAAATTGGCCCCAAGCCAATCTACGTTCGTTGCCTCGAGATAGGAACGTAAGGTTCCCTATTAACTAACAGAGGGGGGTGTGCTATGGCCAAGATAAGTTACCGAAAGCCGGTAGTCCAGAGGGTTTGTCTTGCTCCTGAAGAAGCTGTGCTCTCTGGCTGCAAGTTGGGTCCTGGAGATATCTACCAGAACTTCAATTACCAAGGGAAGGCTTGCTGGGTATCTCAAGTATATCCAGGTAACTACGTGTACATCCTCTGCAGGGATCAGGGTACCTAACTCGCCTTCCTTGAGAAGCGTTTGCATCTGTAGTTTATCGATGCGGCTGTAGCTTTAGCCGCAGGTTGTTAGCAGGGGTTTGCCAAAGTATGCCGGCTGTTGAGACGGTGCCCGTCGTGCGCTTTGCCGCAAAGATTGCGGAGCATGTGCTGGCAGCTGAGGTTGAGGATCAATCCGGATGCCTTACGCTGAGCCCAGATGAAGCGCATCTGTGCTTTTCCGTGGCTTCACGTCCCGAGGATGCGGATGTGCGCCTCAGAT
>JBMFPP010000188.1:0-5612 GCA_049969055.1 Armatimonadota bacterium
CTCTCACTTATCCCCGGTTTTCAAAGTGCTTTCCAGCACCGCTTATTCTACCACCGCGGAAGAAGCCGGTCAACACACCTTCACCATTTCCGCGGATGGCATCCCTTCACGGTGCCGCTGCGTATTCTATCATCTATCCCCGGCTTGTGTCAATACCCTGCGCCGAAATTCGGTGTAAAAATCGAGGTATGTTTTACCGTCTCTGCCCTCGGCTCTCGCTCCGCGCGACGCTCAACAGCTCCATAAAAACCGTCGTTATCTTACCCGCCTCACCTCTAAAGCTTTCAAACTGACCGGACCCAAAAGCCCAGACCTTTGAAGCGCCTCCCCTCTCCTCCAAAGGCGCCAACTGGTGAAGGTAAAGCGACCCGTAGGGCTTGGTCTTCCCTCCAAAAGCCAGTCCGGCCAGCGTCTTAGCGTTCCATCTGGGTTTCGTTCACTGTCTTCAGGAAGAAGCTCGTCACCGATCATTCTGTTTACCCAAAGGTTCGTCACCCTAACTTCAAGCTCGTTCCTGCCGGGCTTTACAGCCTCGGTTGCATCCACAGTGAACGGGGGCTTCCACAAGGTTCCGAGGTGCTTCCCGTTGAGCAAAACATCCGCCATCACGGCTACCTCGCCCAAGTCCAGCAGATAGCGCCTGTTCCTGCTGTAAAATGCTTTTGGTATCTCAAAACTCTTCCTGTACACAGCGGTGCCGGAGAAGTAGCGCACGCCAGGCTCGGGATGCTCTGTCCAAGAGATCAAACTGGGCAGGGATATCTTCTCGGGCGCCCCCCAACCGGTTGGGAAACGCACCTCCCATTCCCCGTCAATGTTAATTTGCCTCCCCACGTTCTCTACATCGATCTCTTTCCTCTTTCCGTCCGCTCCAATGAGGGTATACCTACCAGCATTATCCGTTGTCAGCTCCACAGCCCCACCCTTGCCGCGAACCACTCGGAGGAAACCGACGTCCGCCCTCTCCTGCCGCCAAGCGGTATCCAAAGCCGATTTGCGGTCGAGCTGAACGGCAAGAAGCCTGTCTTTCTCCAACTTCGACCCCTTGGGAAAAACCACGAAGATGGACTCATAGGGACCCAAACGGAGAGGGACGCGGATGGAAGTGGGCGTCTCATCATAGACCGCCGCCTGCTCTATGAGGCCGCTGTCAGGGTGCCAAAGTTCCGGCCGCCTTCCCCTAACCCTGAAAGCGCATATGATGTCCGCAGTCTCCGGGTCTTGGTTGGCCACGAAGTAAACATCCGTTCCGCCGATTGTCCTATGGATGTACCGTATGCTTCCCGGCGTCCTTTTCGGCTCGTAAGAGAAATCAGGTGGAACCCCCAGCTCGGTCGACAAAAGCTCGCACACGTCTTCGATATCGTAGTAAACTGAAGAGGAAACGGCATCTCCCCAGGGAGCAGTGCCGTAAGCTCCCAGCTCCGCGGCAGAAAGCCTTTCTCCGCCATCTTCCCGTGTGGAGGCCTGCCAGCTCCTGTCGGTTACAGCGTACTGTACGCTTCCGTCTGCGTAGCGGATTGCCAAAGCCGCAACCAACCCGGCCGGATTTGGCGCATCCCCACCGTTGTAAGCGGAGATGAGAATCTCATTCTTCCCGGGCTTGAGGAGGGAGAGAACATCCAGGCTGTACAACCGCTCCCAGCTGTCTCCTTCTCCGGCCAACTGACCGTTCACCCAACAGCGGAAAGAATTATCGGCTGTTGCAACAATCTCAGCGGAAAGAATGGGCGCGCTTTTGACCTCTATTTCACGCCGGAAGTAGCGAGTAACACGCTGAGGAGCCGTTTGAAGTGGATTACCCTCTGGGTACCAAATCCACTTTGCCTGCCCCATAAGCGCCGACAGATCCCCATCCTTGGCAGGCCCGAACCTTCCGCCCCAGAATATCCGTCCCTTGCCGTACCGCCTCTCACTAAGGCGCGAAGGAGGGCTTAAGCTTCCCCAGATCTCTCTGGCCAGGGTCTTTACTTCCTCATCGCACCTTGGATATCCCTGCAGGCTCGGCGAGCTGATGGGAGGAGCCCCCACAACTACGGCACCAGCATTGATCAGCTCCCCTATCTTTCTCAAAAGCTGCGGCGTCATCCTAGCAGTGCGGGGCAGAACAAGCAAGCTGTATCTCATTCCATCGGGAAGCACTATCTGCCCTTTTTCCACTCTCATTCTGTAAACCACGTCCGGCGAGCAGAAGTCGAAGTTGTAGCCAGGGCGCTCAAAGGGTCGGCCCGAGGATGTAAACTTGGCGAGAATGCGCTGTCCGCCGAGAGACTGCGGCGCCCCTTCAGGGACAAGAATGCAGATGTCGGCAACGAAAAGCCCCTGCTGCAAGAGATACTGACAGCGGGAAAGATACTCGTGCCAGGCTTTAGACTGCTCCCACCATGTCTGCGTCCTCTCGTAGTGCAATCCCCAAGGCCCCATACTCATCCCCGGCCGGCGATCCAGCCAGGGCTGAAGGGCGTAGCGGTGAACTACAAAGCGGTTTATCCCCTCTGAGAAAGCCCAATCGGCAAGCTCCTTGATGTTTCCTGGGTGGCCAAGCCATCGCTCGCCGGCGTCGGCAGTGAAAGCCTCCGCCCCAATAACCCGCTTGCCGTGGGTGTGCCCGGCGGATACCATCTCTGTACAGGTTGACGCCGCACCGTACTTCCCCCAAGACCAAAACTCCCCCATGGGCTCGTCAGCAGTCCCTCCGTAGGCAAACTCATTCGTGAGGGAGGTGGTATAGCCTTCTATGGTGAGGCGGAGTCCGTACTTGTTCGCAAGAGCCTTCATGTGTCCGGAGTAGTTCTCCAGGAGAAGCTCCGAGATCGTTTGGCGGAAATCCCAAAGGAACCTTTCGGAAAGCTCCCTGTCTCCCACTATCCGTCCAGTGAGAGCAGGCAGGAAGGGAAGTGGATCGTACCCTCTTCTCTTCCGAAACTCCTCCCGCATCTTGGGCGTCCAGTTTTGCAGTCCTACCTCCCAACTGTCTATATGGGTGGCAACGAACGCCTTACCAACCAGCGGGCCCACGTCTTTTATCAACTTTCCTATGAAAGAATTGAAATGGAACTCCACTGCCTCCTTGCTCAGCTTATCGCACTCTAAGCCCCTCCCGGAGGCGGGAGAAGGAGCGTTTTGCGCACCCGTAGGCGTGTATCCGAACCGGATCACCGTCCACCTTCCCTGAGGAACATCCCAGATAAGCTTCCCTCCCCCTCCAAGTTTAGAGGTGAGGTCAACCACCTTATCAGAAGGGATAATGCTTTCCTTCTCTGCCTGTGGATACTCTGCCGGAATCCAGAACGGCTGGGAGTGCTCGCGGAAAACCGCCTTAGCATCCCAATTCGGTATGGTGGCCGGCTTCTCAGGGGAAGGAAAAGCGAGTACAGCAATATCTCTGTAGAAACCAAGGTTAGTTGCTGGCTGAGGGAGATGCACCTCAACGCGCCGGGGACCCTCAACGGTCACTTCGCTCCAAGTTAGCCTTTGCATAGCCAGCTCGGGCGGCACCCAGGGACCGCCGCTTCCGGTCCAACCAGCATCGTTGTTCATATTCACCTTCAGGCCCAGCCTGTTCGCCTCGGAAACCACGTGCTTGAAAAGCTCCCGCCACTCCGCGCTAGCGAAGGAAACCGGGCCCAACGGAGCCCCTTGGTCCACCTCCATAATGAGGACTCCTCCAACACCGACACGCCTCATGGCTTCCAGGTCGGCGGTAATGCCCTCCCTAGTGATGTTGCCGTTCAACCAGAACCAGTAGACCCAAGGCTTTGCCCAATCTGGGGGTCGACGAAAACCCCCTTCGAGAGAAGGCTGTCCCCATCCTATGCCTGAAAGCAAAAAAACCGAAAGCAGGAAACCTTTGAAAAGCCGCCCCACAAACATCACCCCTCGATAAAGCTCGGTGAATACCCACCGTTATCCGATCGCTCTCTTTGAGCTCAATCTATCAAATTGTTTACCACCAACGCAAGGTCTCGTTGCTTCTAGGTTGCCTGAACAATTACTAAATGCTACTATCTCTGTGAAGCCTCAGAATCTGCAAGCAATCGCTCGGCCAGAAGGCTGTTCTCAAAATCTGCATAAAGCCGCTTCGAAAGGAAACTGTAATGAACAACAAATTCCAACCGCGGTGCTTGTGCCTGGTTGCGGCGGCACTTGGCGTTCTGGTTTTCGTATGCCTGCAGAGTTCCGGTGCAGGGCCTCTGATTACCAACGGAGGATTTGAACAGGGCCTGCAGGGATGGTCGCCGATTTGGACCCGCGATCCCAACGTCGGCAGTGTCTCGATCGACAGAGAAGTGTACCACTCAGGGCGAGCATCCGCGCGGATAATGCACACCGGCGAGCGCGACTGGAGCTTTGCGCCGTCCTCTCAAGTCGCGGTGAAGGCCGGGGAAATCTTCCGTTTATCGGCTTGGGTTAAAGTAGAAGGCCCAGGTTCTGCCGCTCTGTGCGCCATCACGTACGATGCAAACGGCCGGCCTGTCGAGTGGATGTACGGCGCGCAGTCGGCTTACGGTGCCAACGACTGGATGCATCTGGAATCCAGGTTCGTTGTTCCAGCCGGCGTCGTCAAGATACTGCCGCGGCTGATCGGCGAGCGGCAAGCCGCGGTATGGCTGGACGATTTTGAACTAGTGCGTGAGGGAAACGTCATGGATATGCGCACTGCTTCTCCAAAAACACTCAGCATAAGCAACAGCTTTTTGAAAGTAAGTTTTAGCACTGCGGATGGGTCGCTCGCCGTGTCAGACAAGCGCATTAGTAAAACATGGCGCCAGCAGGCCGCTGAAAAGGAAATAGTGGTGCTGTCAGCACAAACCACTAAAGACAAAATTCACTCGCGCTTGAAACACATACCTTCGGGTCTCGATTTAACTTTAGAGATTCGGATAGAACCCAAACTTCCCGAGTTTGTCGTATCGTTGTCGGCAGAGGGCAAGCTTTCCGCGCCTGTAAGGTACCCCCACCCGTTCGTTACAGAATCCGGTACCCACCTTATCATCCCAATGAATGAAGGAATTTCGTATCCCGTGGACGATCCATCCATCGAGCCTATGCGACTTGTAGCTTACGGAGGGCACGGCATATGCATGGCTTTCTGGGGCGTAACCGACTGGAAAACCGCGCACATGGGTCTGATCGAAACTCCGGATGACGCATCCATCAGCATAGAGCGGGCCGGAGGGCGTTTGTGCGTTGCTCCCATTTGGGAACCGCAGAAAGGCATGTTCGGTTACAAACGAGCTCTTCGGTATGTCTTCTTCCACCAGGGTGATCATGTAGCGATATGCAAAAGATACCGAGCCTACGCAAAGAGTATCGGTCTTCTGAAAACGTTACAGCAGAAGTACAGAGAAAACCCGAACGTTGACCTCCTGATAGGTGCGGTAAACGTTTGGTGCTGGGAAAGCGACGCACTGTCCATTGTGCGCGAAATGCAGTCAGCAGGAATAAAACGCATCCTCTGGAGCCAGGCTCAAAAGCCGGACGTAATCCGAAGCATGAACGATACGGGAATACTCACCAGCCGATACGATATATACCAAGACGTTATGGACCCGGCAAACTTCCCCAAAATCCGATGGGTGCACAACGATTGGCCAACGGAAGCGTGGCCC
>JBMFPP010000189.1:0-5599 GCA_049969055.1 Armatimonadota bacterium
GCAAAGGCTGGAACACCCCCTAATTTCGATGAAGCTTGTGAAGCGCGTTCTCGGTCTGGGTCACAAACAGCCACAACCTTGGCACCCTCCACCTTGTTGGTCTGCGCTGCTAAGTGAAGCCCCATACTGCCGCAGCCAATCAAACCGAACCCGATGCGGCTCATTTCAAAACCCCCGTCTCAAGAAAACATTGGTAGCCACCCAATCTTATTCACCAAAAAGTTTTGGCAACCTGCCAAATGTCCGGGCGGCACTGCGTGCAGGCAATGAAATCGAAACACACAAGCAATTGGACGGAAACAAAGGCCTGGTAGCATTTTCCAAAACGCGTTTTGGAGGGATGCGGCGTGAAAAGGCTGAGGATTCTGTGGGTATTTTTCGTTCTGTTTCTGTTGGGGGTGAGTGCTTGCGGTGAACCAAAGGAAACCCCGCTTCGGGTTTCGGTTTCCGGGCTGATGGATTTGGTGAACGGGTGGAACAACGTTTCGGATAACAACAGGGGAAAGACGTTCGGAACACAGATGGCCTGGGCGTCTGGCAAGACTGCTGTGGTTCAAAATTGGATGGGAGGTCCTGAACATGACGGACGCTCCGGCGGTTGGCGGCATCTTCTGGATACAACTTTTGTTTACAGCGCCTCAGATCGGTTGGTTTTCATGGTGAACCACGACTACGCTTTTGATGATACTGGTTCAGGCACGGTGAAGTGGACTGGAGCCGCTGTGTATGCTCGTTACGTTGTAAACCCAGGAAGGACTTTCACTCTGAGATATGAATGGTTCCGCGACAGGGACGGAGCCTCCACCGGCACAGCGCAAATACTGAGAGAGATTACCTTAACCTACGAAGTGAAGGTTAGGGAGAATTTTCTGGTTCGATACGAAACCCGTCGGGATTGGTCTTCACAAGCGGTTTTTCCAAAAAATTCAGGGTTTTCGAGGAAGCAGACGACACTGCTGGTGGGGACTGTGGTTCTGTTTTGAAAGCTCCGCATTGGCAGACCTCGGGACGCTTGGCCCACAGTATGGGGACGGTTGGGTTGTGAAGGGTAAGGCGCTTGTTGGGCTGTTCTATGCCGACGTTGCCAGGGGTGATGTGTCGGAGGTATAATGAAGCAGCATAGTTGGCTTTGAACGGTTTGGAGGAACGCTGTATTATGGGTGAATACAATGTGGCTGTGGTGGGCGTCGGAGCAGTTGGAGAGGAGATGCTCCGAGTCCTCAAGCAAAGACGCTTCCCAGCCAAATCTTTAAGGGTTTTGGCTCGTTCTGCGCGCACCATAACCGTGGATGGGGACGAGTACTCTGTGGAGGTATGCGCGCCGGAGAAGTTTGACGGTGTTCAGATAGCGCTGTTTGCCGGTACGGAGGGTGAGAAAGGCGCTGCTGTGCAGTTTGCCGAAGAGGCCATAAAGCGCGGGGCTGTGGTTATAGATAACGGGGCCGACTTCCGCATGGATCCAAAGGTTCCGCTTGTGGTTCCGGAGGTAAACCCGGATGATCTCCAATGGCACAACGGCCTGATTGCAAATCCGAACTGCTCCACCATTCAGATGGTGGTGGCTTTGAAGCCGATATACGATATTAGCCGCATCACCCGCATAGTGGTTTCCACATACCAGGCTGTCAGCGGCACAGGTCGAGCGGCTATCCGCGAATTGGAAGCACAGGTAAAGGCTTGGGCGGCGAATCAGCCGATGCCTGCTCCCGAGGCCTATCCGCTTCAGATAGCTTTCAATGTGCTTCCGCATATTGGGGGGTTCAATGAGTACGGTTATACCTCCGAAGAGTGGAAGATGGTAGTGGAAACCCACAAGATACTCCACGACGACGGCATTCGCATCACGGCTACAACAGCACGGGTGCCTGTGTTCAACGGGCATTCGGAGTCGATCTATGTGGAGACCGAGCGGCCCATAAGCGCCGAGGAAGCTTTGGAGGCCCTTCGCTCGGCGCCCGGGGTTGTGGTCATCGATGATTTGGAGTCGAAAGAGCGGCCGTATCCAACTCCGCTTCAGGTGTCCGGCCAGGATGCCACCTACGTTGGGCGGATACGGAAAGACCCGTTTGTGGAGAACGGCTTAAGCATGTGGGTGGTTGCTGATAATATTCGCAAGGGCGCGGCAACCAATGCGGTTCAGATTGCGGAAGAATTGATAAGGAGGGGGTTGATTTGAAGCTCGGTCGACTGCTGACGGCCATGGTTACACCTTTCGACCGGGAGCTTAATGTGGACTACGGCCGTGCTAGGGAGCTGGCACGAAAGCTTGTGTCCGAGGGTAGTGACGGAGTTGTGGTGTGCGGAACTACAGGGGAATCGCCCACGCTTACGGACGAGGAGAAGCTAAGGCTTTTCCGAGAAGTAAAGGATGCGTTGGGCGACAGCGCCGCCGTGGTTGCCGGTACCGGAAATTACTGCACTCGAGAGAGTGTGGAGCTTACGCGCGCCGCGGCAGAGACCGGTGTGGATGCGGTTATGGCAGTGGTTCCGTACTACAACAATCCCCCGCAGGAGGGACTGTACCGCCATTTCCGCGCGATTGCCGAGAGCACTCCGCTTCCGCTTATTCTTTACAACGTACCCTCCCGCTCGCCGCGGAATCTGGAGCCGGCAACTGTGGCAAGGTTGGCATGCGATGTGAAGAACATTGTAGCCGTAAAGGAGGCCAGTAAAAACCTCGAGCAGATCACCGAAATCGTATTGAAAACGCCTGACGGGTTTTTGGTTTACAGCGGAGACGATTCTACAACACTGCCGATATTGGGTGTTGGCGGGTACGGTGTAATCAGCGTTGCATCCCATGTGGCTGGTCCGCAGATGCGCCGAATGATAGATGCTTACGTTGAGGGGCGCATTGGCGAGGCGCAGGAAATAAACAAACGCCTACTGCCGCTGTTTAAGGCGCTGTTTATAACCAGCAATCCAATTCCGGTAAAAGCCGCTCTTAAGTTGGCCGGCTTCCCTGTGGGGGGGTTAAGGCTTCCGCTTGTTGAGGCTACAGAGCAGGAGGAGGCTGTTATCGCGGCCGCGATGAAGCAGAGTTTGTCACAGTAGCCGAGCAATTTTTATTTCCCGTCCACAGGCCAGAGGCCGGGAGATTAGGCTTGTGCCGAACTTCCCGCAAGAAGTTTTGACATTCAATTAATCCTTGCTTGTTTGTCAAAACTTTTTGTAAGAGGTTTTGACGTTTTAGTTGCTGTTGGTTTGTCAAAACTTCTTGATGCCTCCTGGCCTTTGGTTGTTCGTAATCGGAGGAGCGCGGTGAGCGAGAATACGACTGCGTCCTTGGTACAAGAGCAAGCGCTGGACATTATTCCGCTGGGTGGCGTGAGGGAAATCGGCAAGAATATGACGGCCTACAGGAGCGGTGATGCCATTCTGGTGGTGGACTGCGGCCTGAAGTTCCCCGATGACGACATGTTGGGTGTGGACATTGTGATTCCCGACATCACCTTCCTGCTTGAGAACGCCCAGAACGTGGTTGGTGTAGTGCTGACCCACGGCCATGAAGACCATATAGGGGCAATCGGTTATGTGCTGAGGGAGCTAAATGTGCCGGTTTGGGGGACTAGGCTTACCTTGGGCCTGGTGCGCGGTAAGCTGGAGGAGCACAGGCTGGAGAGTCAGGTTGTTTTAAATGAAGTTCTGCCCGGCAGTAGGATACAGATCGGACCGTTTGATCTGCACTTCATCAGGGTGGTGCACAGCATTCCGGACGCAGTTTGTTTGGCAATCCGCACGCCGCTGGGGGTGGTTTTGCACACAAGCGATTTTAAGTTTGACCCGACCCCGATAGATGGAAGGCTTACGGATTTTGCCGCGCTGTCGGCTTTGGGGGAAGAAGGGGTTTTGGTTCTGGTTACGGATACAACCAATGTGGAGAAGCCCGGTTATACTCCTTCGGAGCGCACCGTTGGGGCCGTTCTGGATGAAATCTTCCGCGATGCCAAACGGCGTGTGATAGTAGCTAGCTTTGCATCGAATGTTCACCGCATCCAGCAGGTGATAGATGTTTCGCACAAGCATGGGCGCAAGGTGGTTGTGTTGGGCCGCAGTATGGCCTCGACAGTGCGTATTGCGCTGGAGCTTGGTTATCTGCGCGATCCGGGCGATACCCTGGTTGAGCTGGATGCACTGGACCGCCTGGCGCCGGAAGAGCTGACCGTGGTTACCACCGGCAGTCAGGGAGAGCCGCTTTCGGCTTTGAGCCGAATGGCCGAGGATGAACACAAGAAAATACGCCTGGAGCCCGGCGACACGGTCATTATCTCGGCGCACCCGATCCCCGGGAATGAGGACCTGGTACTGCGCACCATCAACAACCTGTACAAACGCGGTGCCAATGTGTATTACGATACTATAGCGCCGGTCCATGTGTCTGGACACGCCAACGCAGACGAACTTCGCCTTATGCTGAATTTGGTACGCCCGCGGTATGTTGTTCCGGTCCATGGAGAGATGCGGCACATGGTCCACTACCGAAATATGGTAATCAGAGAGATGGGCTTTTCTGAAGAGAGGGTGTTTCTGCTGGATATGGGCGACTGTCTGCGCTTTACGCCTGGCGGCGCAGAGGTGGTTGATCATGTGCCCGCAGGTATGGTTTTGGTGGACGGAATCGGTTTGGGGGATGTTGGGGATGCGGTACTGCGCGACCGCCGGCATCTCTCGCAGGATGGGGTGGTTATAATCACTACGGCGATAGATATGCAGAGCGGGGAGCTTTTGGCGGGTCCGGACATCATCTCCCGGGGTTTTGTTTACGAGCGGGAATCCAACGGACTGCTTGAAGAGGCCAAGCAAAAAGTGGTGCAGGAGCTGAGCGAGGCGGTTCTGCAGGGTGTGGAGATCAGCACGTTGAAGACCGCCATAAGGAAGTCGGCAAGCAAATTGCTTTACGAGCGCACAGGGCGAAGACCGGTGATACTGCCGATAATCCTTGAGGTATGAGCAGTTTTTGCGCAAAGACGGAGGCGGGCAGTTAAGCATGCCGGTAAGAAAAGCTGTGAAGAAAGAGGCTGGTTTTGTGCGGACGACAAAACCGGTTGTGCGGGCGAGGCATCCGCAGTTGCCGTGGGACATAAGCGGCATTGCGCTTATCGTGCTTGGTTTGCTTTCGTTATCCGCTTTGGTCAGCCGGGGCAGTGCTGGAGCGATCGGCGACAGCGCTGCAAATGCTTTGACGTACACTGCCGGGTTTGGTGCTTGGGCGTTCCCTCCGCTTATGATTGCGGCCGGGGTGGTTTTGATATTGGACCGCAGCCGCAGACCGCCTGCCGATATCGCTGTTGGATTGGCCGTGGTGTTTGTGTCTTTTTTGGGGATGCTTCATATTGGGCTGGCAGGAGAATCGCCTGGCGCGGTTGGAGCTGGAGGGCCCGGTGGAGTGATCGGAGCGATTGTGGCTTCGGCCGCCAGGAAGGCGTCGGGCAGTTTCGGCAGTTGGGTTTTGCTGGTTGCATCGGCAGTGTGCGGTGCGCTGTTGGCCGCGAATGCGCCGTTGAAATCGGTTCTGCAGAAGGCGAGGACAAAAGCTTCATCTTGGTTGGGGGCTTTTCGGGAGCGCCTGGAACGACGCCGGAACCTGTCTGCCGACAAG
>JBMFPP010000190.1:0-5579 GCA_049969055.1 Armatimonadota bacterium
CTCGTAAGCTTCGAACCACTCGCTTAGGAAGCTGTTGAGGCCGGCTGCTTGTATACCTGTAACGGCAAACGGCATGGTTATCTTCCACACGTCTCCGTCGGGCTCAGGGACGCGCCACGTTCTTTCAATGGCTGGAGTTGCCACCTCGCTGGCCTTGCGCGCTGGGTAAAGGGTGGACAGCAGTACAACCCCGGCCACCACCATAGTTGTAAGCACGGCGGAGAGCGAAGAGAAGTTCAGGTACAGGCCTTGGAATCCTTGGTATCCATGGGCGGCAAGCACCCCTATCAGCTTTGCGGTAACCTGTCCGACCAGATATCCCGCCACTGCGCCCAGCACCGCGTAAACCATGGCCTCTCCGATAAACAGCGCCGCGATGTGGCCAGGTGCCAAGCCGATGGAGCTGAATATTCCAATCTCCTTGATGCGCTCGTACACCGAGCCGAGCATGGTGTTAAGTACGATCAAGGAAGCGATTATGATCGGTATGAAGATGTCACTGCCGCCCTTTGCGGAGGAAGCTCCGATTGTGGAGAAGCGCCACACCTTGCCGCCCTGGCCACCGTAGAGGTTCAATGCGAGCCTCGGCATCAAGTTGTCCAGAACCTTTTGAACCTCCTCGGCTCTGACGAAGTTTATGGCTATCGAGCGCACCTCACCGCCCATGTTCAGAACCGTGTCGTACGGGGCCAGTATGCAGGCATCAGGCTCCATGTGTATGTACTCTCTGAATCCCGCCTCCACGTCGCCCTGCTGACGGCCCTGCGACTGCAGTCGGTTCATTTGGATGAAGTCTACCGGGGTCAGCCACTCGCGGTCCAAATCGGTTACGGTTTTGAATTTATCTTTATCGAAAATGCCAATCACAGTGTAGTTCACGCCGCTGAACTGAATCTGGGCGCGTTCCACCTGCTCCAGAGGAATGTTAAGCGCATCTGCTATCTGCTTGGGGATGATAACAACGTTCATCTCTCCTGGGAGGAACCATCTGCCTGCCAAAAGTGTTCGCTTTCCAGGCTCGAGGATGCGCTCTTCGTCGGGGGTTAGGCCGACGATGGCTTTTGCATCGAAGCGCTTATCACCGCGCTTCAGAGTTATGAACGACTGCTCTCCAAGCTGCGTGCCGAAGAACCATGCTCTTGCGGCCACAGGCTTGGTTTTTCCGAATTCGTCGCGGAGGATTCGATAGGCCGATTCTTCCAGCACGCCCCACTCAGCTGTGCGCAGCATTATGCCGCTGTAGTACGGCTCGCCCGGAGCGCGGACGCGGTTGAATCTGATGGTCGGCACCACTGATGTAAACGAGAGAACAGTGAACGTGAGCAATATTAGGGTAACCGTTGTGAGCACAGTCCTTGCCTTTCGGCGCCGCATGTTGGATATGCCGAGGGAAAACGCCGCCGATGCTATGCTCAAGCGGCCAACATCCACGCGGTGAACGCCCGATATGGTTTGGTTGAACTCCTTAAGCTCTTTCTCGAACCGGCCTGCGATCATTGCAATAACCAGAACGCTGAGAGCCAGCATTACGAAAGCCAGAAGTACGATCATTGGGTTGATGCTGATGTCGAAGGCCGGGTGGACATATCGGAAAATTGCGAAGATTGCAATAAAGATGACCAGCGTCCAAATAACCTGGTTTTTCAGGAATTTGGATCCGATAACGAGCCGCTCGAAGAAGAAAGAGAACGGCAAGAGGAGGAAGAGGTAGAAGATGACGCCCCTCACGACATCGTTCATGGTCTTCAAGACGTCCGGGTAGGCGCGCGATTCATATCCCCACGCGGCGCGGGAGCGGGCATCGAATTCATCCCACTGGCGGTTTGCCAGCGCTATAAGCGCGGCGCGTATTTCCTCTCCGCCTCTCCTGTGGAGGTCTTGTATAGCGGGGTTCATTATGCGGTGCTTAATAAGCTTTGAAATGCGGTATTCGTTCAGTGCCCACATATCCTGCGCCACGCGGAGCGGGGTGTAAAAGATGGGTTCGCCCCGCAGAGCGTAGCCCAAACCATCGGGGTTTTCCGCCGCATAGCGCCTCAAGTCTGCAAATACCTTATCCGGGTTCGGGTTTGTGGCTTCGGCTTCTGCGTGCGGCGGCCAGTAGTTCAACAGAACCATGCGGATGGCACCGGGACCGGCGCTTCCCAGTATCTTCACCCTAGTTTCCGGGGTAAACTCGTCGCCTGGATGGGCGAATATCAACGCGACGTCCTCAACATGCGAGACAAGCCACTCTGTTGGCCTGGTTTTCGCGAACCCGTACATCCGCGGCTCGCCGTTGCTGACTGCATCCAGCACGTTTATCGTGGGCAATGTGCGTAGAGACTGCGGGTCTACCAAATCGTACAGAGCGGTGGTGTGGCATCGGAATACAACCACGCCGGTTTGTTTGTGTCCGGTTGTAACCTCAAAATCGGTGGGATAGTTCTCTTTGCCGCCGGAGACGCCCAAGTCCGGAGCGTATATCAGCTCGCCTTTTTTCCAGGCAACCTTCATCTTGGGCTTTCCGGTCTTCGGATCTATTACAGGCCTAGCCTCGAGGGTGAGCTTGTCGCGGGTTACCACAGGCACAAGCTCTGTCTTCCTTGCCACTTTATAGGCGCTTATGTAGGTTCTGGCCCGCCAACCGTAGGCCGTTACAGGAGGAACGCCGGTAAATTCGAAGTACGCGGTCTTCTTTGGGTCTTTGTCGCGGCGAACCATTTCGAACTGGTCGCCGCGCACGCCCATATAGCTCTTGTGGTCTTTGTGGAGCACCGCAATGGAGTCTTCGATAGGCTCGTTGGGCACGATGCTCTTTCTGGGATTGAAGGCGAGCACGCGGCCGGTTACGCGGGCAAAGCCGCCCTGGAGCTTCAATCTGCCGAAAGCCGCCGGTTCCACTATCGGCAGGTGCGTCCCTTCGGATATGCCGATGCCGTTGGGATCAACAAACGTATGCCAAAGCAGGCATGCAATCAATCGGGTTTGCTCGGCCAGGTTTGCAAAGTTCACGCGGTCCAATGTGTCCAGAGGAGTATCCACCGTCATGCGGGCGTCATCGGTGGTGGAGAAGGTGATGCCTTTGCCGCCGGCAAGAGCTATCACCTCAGCATCGTAGGCGGGCTTGGCTGGGATGAAGTTCCGCCAACTTTTGCCGGAGATCGGGTTTACGCCGTCTGCGAAGCGCTCTCCGATATTGAGGTTGAGGACTTGGGCGACCTTTTCCGCGTTCTCGCGGTGAACGCGGGCGATGTCAGAGTAGCGGCTTTGCAAGTCCTCACGGAAGTCGTAATACCATCCTTTATAGAAGACTCCAACGCACTTAGACTGGCTAGCCAGATCAAGCCCTATGAACTCGTATATTTGGGGTACTTTTCTGGGCTGCCACCGGAACACGCTGGGCATTTTCGCGTGCAGCCATTCCTTGATGTTTTGGCGTGTGGTGTTCTGCTCCAGTTCGCTCCAGTGCATTTCCAAGAACTGGCGAATCCCCTTGAGGCCGAGGTAGTGGGCCGAGGTTGCCATGAACCACACGGTTCTTTTCGGGCGGTGCTCCGGCTTCATGAAGGTGCGCGCCAGCTCCAAAAGCGCGGATATACCTGCGCTTGCTTCGGCTCCCGGCGCCAGGGCCGGAACTATCGACATCGAATCATAGAACGCTTCTACAATGATGATTTGGTCTTTCAGTTTGGGGTCTGTGCCTTCTATTTTCCCGATGATGTTGGTGGCTTTTCGGACCTCCCAAGACATATCTGCGTGCAGAGTCACAATGGGAGGCTTGCTGGAGCGGCACAGCGCTATTAGGGCTGGAGCGTCCTTCCTGCTGACCCAGAAGCGCGGCATATTCAGGGGAACCGTGAGGAACTTTGCTTCAGCTTCGCCGCGGAGAGTGTTGTCGGGTTCTATGAACAAAACCGCCTTGGCCCCGAGGCGCGGACCGTTGAGCCACTGCGAGCCGCAGTTGAAGTCGTACAAAACGGCGCTTCCCTCCACAGTTTGGCCGTTAAGCTCTCCGATGGCCCCACTGCCGCCGTAGATCAGCGGGAGTGTTAAGCCTTCTTCCGGAAGCTGGCACGTTCTGACACCGTTCGGCCAGAGGGAGTAGAGTTTTATCGTCTTGGCATTTGGGCCGTGGATTGTGAGGGTTGCACCTTGATCTATGGGAACGGTGACGTCGAAAGTTTCCGACAGTTTATCGCCGAAAACCGGCTGTAGACCGATTTCTCGGAACTGCTGTTCTATGTAGCGCGCCGCAGCATCAGCTCCGGGATACCCCGCCACACGAGACGGGTAGGCGGAGAGTACCTTCATGTGGCGGTAGATGCCTTGCGGGGTTATGCTTGCTGTCAGACTGCGGTACATCCGCGCCTGCTGGGGTGTTGGTTTGTTTTCCGTGTCTTGCTGGGCCTTAGCTCCCCACGGCAAAAGTGCGATTGCAATTAGTGCCGCGAACAATCTAAGTCTCATTTTCACGTTCCCCTGTATTGGCTTATCTGAAAAGTTTGGCTATGAAGAATTCAAGAGACTGCGCTTGCCCGTACGGGTTGGTTCGTTCCTAGGGTGCAGTGAACAACAGAACCGCATCCTTTGTCTAACTCGGTGTTCCTGCGGGCAGGATTAGTGTTACCACTGCTTTATCAAAAAATTTCTTCGCCGCGCGCACCACATCCTCCTTGTGTACATTTTCGATTTTCAGTGCAAAAAGCTCGTCGCCTCTGTAGTCTCCGCCGCAGGCCTCCCACCACCCGAGCAGGAAGGCCTGCTCGGCGCTTCTCTGGTGCCTGAGGGCGTAAGCTCCGATAACGTACTTTTTCGCCCTCTCCACCTCGTCGTCAGATATACTGCCGGACGCAACGGCGCGGAACTGCTCTTCAATGGTTTTTCGGGCTGTTTCAAGAACAGGCTGTGGTTCTCCCCAAAAGCCTTTCTTTTCAGGCTCCGTAACCGCATATCCGATTATGCAACCAACGCTTTGGAGCGTGGAAAGCATCGTCCCAACCTCGTACCCTATACCGCGCTTTTGGCGCAGTTCACGGAACAGCCGAGAGCTTTTGCCTCCTCCAAGAACCGCGTTGCATACCACCAAAGCTGGGTACATGGGGTCCTTCAAGCCGCACGTTCTAAAGCCCACCATCAACACCGCGGAAGCAACCGCGCGCTCCAGCACCTCGGTTGTTGCATTAGGCATGGAGACTTCCACCGGTTTGCGCTGGCGCGTTGGCGTCGGCCTTATCTTTTTGAAAGCGAACTCCGCCATTGATATGACTGCTTCAACGCTGCGGTTAGATACAACGGCCAACACCATGTTGTTTGCGCTGTAATGGGTTTGGAAGAACGAAAGCAAATGCTGGGGCTGAATTTGCTGAAGTGTTTCGGATGTTCCTTGTACCGGCAGGGCTGCTCTGGAGCCATGGAAGCACCAGAATAAAAAGGCGTCCTTTGCAAGTTGGAAGCCGTCTCGGTTTGAAAGCTCTTGAAGCGTGGATTCTTTGTATTTCTCCAGGTCGGACTGCCTGATTCTCGGTTCGGTTACCAAGTACGACAAAAGGTTTAAAGCGTCTTCCAGATGATCTGTCAGCATCGAACAGGAAAACTCG
>JBMFPP010000191.1:0-5519 GCA_049969055.1 Armatimonadota bacterium
CACTCCCCACGACCAGTCGCCGTCGCCGTCTCCCGCCGCAACATAGCCGAATTCGTTGTTCACAAAAGGTTCGCCGCGCTGTTTTCGACCCGCAATGTAGTTCCAATCATCCCCGGGCTTGATGCGATCTCTGCTGACAGCCCTGTACTCCTGCCGAAAGCCGTCAACGTTGCGCCCGTACCAATGGAACGAATTGAGATCGGTGATAAGGTGCGACCAACCGGTGTTGTCCTGCACAAGCCGCGTTGGGTCCAACCGCTTTGCCAGGTGCCACATTCGTTCCACCCAGTCAACCCGATGCTCTCTGGGGGCGCTTCGCAGGTTGCCGATGCCCCATTCTTCGTTGAAGATCGTCCACGCGTAAATTGACGGGTGGTTGAAATCCCGCTCGATCTGCTCGCGCATGGTCTGTTCGAAGCTTCTGCGGGCGCGTTCGGAGATGCGGTAGTGGCAGGGAATATCGGCTTGTATAAGCACGCCCAGCTTATCCGCCCAATACAGCTTGCGCGGCTCATCGGCTTTGATGTGAATGCGAAGCATGTTGAACCCGGCCGCCTTTGCCAGTTCGATGTCGCGGCGCAAAAACTCATCGCTGGGCGCAGTGTAAATCCCGTCCGGATTGAAAGACTGATCAAGCACCCCGCGCAGGTAAACGGGCCTGCCGTTCAGCAGAACGAAGCCGTGCTGGCTTCCGGAATATCTCCCCCAAGCAACGGAGCGGATTCCGAAGTAAGTGCGCACCAGATCAGGTGCGAAGCCGAGCCGACGACGCGCGGGATAAACGGCTATTTCGGCCGGATACAGCACCGGAGCATCCGGTGCCCATAACTTTGGGTTGGGAACCTGCACGGTCAGCGCAATTTGCTTCCGGCCCTCCGAAACCTTTGCCGACACCACGGAGAACCTGCGGTTTGGCGAGCGAACTTCCACAACCGCACTGCCGCCGTTCGAGCCAAAACCGCTACCCCAATTCAAAGCCAACTCAAATCGAACCTTGCCTGTTGGAACATGAGCGGAGTTCGTCAACGAGATAATGCGGAGCTTTTCCACGCAGACCTGCCCTGTTGCCTCCAACCAAACGGTTTGCCAAATGCCGCTGGTGCTGGTGTACCAACTCGGCGTTTGCTTACCAATGGGCGTTTCGTGGTCGGTGAGATCGAGAACGCGCACAACAAGCAGGTTGGGCTTCTCAAAGCGCATCTTGCCGCTGACATCGAAGCGGAATTCAGAATAACCCCCCTCATGTTCACCGAGCTTTTCGCCGTTCAGCCAAACAGCTGCGCTCCAATCGACAGCGCCGAAGCACAGCCAAATCCGCCTGTTTTCCCACTGCTTGGGCACGGTGAAAATACGCCGATACCACGCAGCGCCCTTGTAATCCGGCCGCTCAATACCGCTGAGCCTGCTCTCCCAAGGAAAGGGCACAACAATGCGCAGGGGGAAAGAGGCCGCATCGGGTGCAAACCAGCGCTCTTTAATGCCGGAATTGTTAGTGTCGAAAGCAAACTCCCAAACGCCGTTTAGGCTCTGCCATTCTGTTCGCCAAAAATCCGGGCGCGGATGCTCCGGACGGGGTATTTCGGTGAACCCTATGCTCGCCCATCCTGCCGTCAGTATTCCCACCACCGCAGATAAAAACCACGCTCGCAAAACCATTCAAGCACACCTCTGACGAAAATTTACCGTTTATTCAAAACAGAAACTCCTGGGGATAGCTCTGGCGGCAAACTATCTCAAACACCTGCCCACATCCCCACTCCTTCTTCCAGCGCAGAGAGGAAGGAACCTTTTTCAAGCTTGATGTTCCACAAAACCCCAAGCAAACCGGCCGCACAGCGGTACTCAACCTGCCGCAAAAGCAACAGCGGGACCAACCATCTTACCGGCGCTATCCCGCTGTTGCGCAAGTCATTCAATTAAAACGGCCTATCGCGGTTCGCTTTGCCCCAGCAGACAACTCCTCCAATGTCTTCTTTTCGAGATCAGGCTCTTTGAGCGTTGGCGCTCTTGTGGTAGTGCAACACACCGAGTCCAGCGCAACGAATCCCTACAGGGTTTTTACTGGCCGTATATGGGTTCATCCGGCCTCGGCAGGCGCTCTTCAACCGGAAGGATGGGCGGCCCACCGCGCCGCGGTTCCGAAAGATAGTAATAGGCAGTACTGCTGTAGTCGTTGCTGAGTTTGTTAGCGTGCCCGTGCTCAATGGTAACCAAAATCGATTTGCGGAACCGAATTGGATCCTCTATGTGGTATCTGTAAACACTGTTCTTTCCTTTCCAGGGCCACGCCTTGGTGCCGCTGTAAAGGATAACGCCGTGGTACGGAGCGTTGTACTCCTGCGTTGGGCAGTAGGCGCAGTGGAACCAATCCTCCGTCCCGGTACCGTGAAGCGACGGCGGCCATTCCTCGCCGTCGATAAATATCATGTCGTCGCCTTCGCCGTACCAATCGTTCGGATTACGCTGGAAGCAGTCTATGTCAAGATGCGCACCGCAGTAAATTCCGTTCCCCTCGGCCTGCAAGATTATATAATTGTCTTTCCCGGTTTTATTGATAATACGTGGATCTTTCCAAATGGCATCACCGGGCGGAAGCTTCTCTTCGAAAGCCCAACCGCGGGTGTTGGCCTCGCGGCGCCACTGCACGTGGAAGTAAGCAAGATCTGCAACAGCATCAACGGAGGGATAAAGCTCGTAGTCCACGTAGAAGTAGTGGTAGTACGGTTCAACACCTTGATTTTCAACCTCCACAACGGCTCTGCTTTTAAAAGGCATCGGCCACCAAGAGTTGAAACCCTTGCCGTCCTGCGGGCTCATCTGTAGCGGAAGCGTAACAAAATTCTTGCGAATACCGTGGCCCAAGCCGAAGAAATCGCCGATGGGAGCCTCCACACTGGGTTCATTACAGTCATCCCAGTACATCCTCAGGACAATGCGGCGGCAGTAGTCCTCTTTTGGAATGCCCAAAGTCATCCAAATGTGCTTTATACAACCCGGACCGTTGATCTCAGCCAATACGCGCTTCTCTCCCGGCTCTATGCGCCAGCAGTCTGCGTTGCCGCCGGTTACGTCGTAGCTGCTGATTCGCTTGCTTACATAGTCGCGCAGTTTGGGCAAACTGCTCAAACTGGTCATTCCAATCATAAAGCCTCTCCTCTCACCAACACGGTTCTCAACAGAATCTGCAATCCGCAGTCAATAAGCTTTGATGCTCTATTAACTGCCGTTGGCCTTTCAAAGCTTCTTGCCGAGGATTGCACGTAACGGGTTCGCCAAAATAGTGGCCGCTCCCTCTAAAAAACAGTGCCTTTAGCTTCCGACGGCCCCCTTGAAACCGCAGGGTGCGCACCCACACGCAGATTTCGCGGTGCTCTTTATGCCTGCTTGGCAAATCGCGCCGTTTATCCCGCATAATGAACAGATCATCACCAAGAAAGCGTAATTCGTCTTGTTTGCGGAATATAATCTAATGTAGAAACTGCGGCGCCGCTGTGTTTACTACGTTTCGGAAAAATACATGAAGCTTGGCCTTTCACATAAAAGCCGACGCGGCCTAACTTTGGTCGAAATGCTGGTGGTTGTGGGAATACTAACACTGCTGGCCGCCGTTCTGCTTCCAGTTCTGTGGCAGGCGCGCAACCGCGCCCGCGACAGAGCCTGCGCGTCGAACCTCCGGGAGATCGGCCGCGCCGCACTGATGTATGCCGAAGATTTTGACGGCACCTTCCCATATGCACCTACCGGGCCAAAAGCCGGTTCGCTGTTCGGCTTCATCCAGGCCAATCCCCAAGACCCGGTCTCGAAATACATCAACGGACTGGCATTGGACGTGCGCCAGTCGCTTATGCCCTCCGGCTCTACTTACGTGCGCGTACTGCTTTCGCTGAACCAAAGAATCAACAGCGATGCACTTTTCCGCTGTCCAAACGACTCCGGCGCAGTGGATTTCGGATACAAGAAGAACACCGTGTACGAAGAAGCGCTGTGCAGTTACATTTGGGACCCGGGATCGACGGCAAACACCGAAGCGGAGGAAGCCGCTGTCGAAAGTGCGAATGGGCAATCGGAGGATTCTTTAAGCAACCCGAGCTCCGTTAAGCTTTGGCAAGATTACGGAGCTGCATGGCATCAGGTTCGGCGCAGATCGCAGTCCGGAAGCACATGGGAAACCATAGGCCGCGTAAATGCCGTTTTTGCAGACGGCCATACCGCCAGCACGGATATGGCCGTAATAACAAAGCCCAACTCTGGCTCTGCACTGCTTTCTGCTAAACGTGAATACCAAGCAACCCAATGAAACTCGCAAAGTACATACCTCGGATTCTAAAAGCAAATGTTCTGCTGGTACTCTTGGCGCTGACCCCATCGGTGTTCGCCGCTTCACCCCCGCCTCTGCAAACGGTTCAAGGCGTTGTTTACGGGTTTGAACCAACGCGCAGAACCTTGCTGATAGGAGTCAACACCGGCCCGCTTGCCAGATCAATGATAGACGTGTGGGTCGTATCTTCCAGCCGCATCATTCGCGACGGTTTTCCTGCGGACTTTCAAAACGTAAGGGTTGGCGATACCGTTCAATGCACACTCAGAATTAAAGACGGCAGGTTCACTGTGCAGGAGCTGAATGCCGCAACAACCCTCGGGCGGCGCATATCAGCCAGCACGCTCATAAACATCCACATGGGCAACAAGCAGAGCTGGCCCCACATGGTTTTTGAGAAGACCATGGGAACACTGCGTTCCAGGGCCCTTGCCTTCTTCGATGAGCAAACGCTTTTCCGCAAGGAAGGAAGCGGCTGTGCCCCGCAGGACCTGCGCCCCGGCGACATGGTTTCGCTCATAGTGGTCCCACAAGCCGATGGATCTCTGCTTGCCACCACGGTTGATGCCTCCGTTCCCCCCGCCGCAAAACCGTACTCGGTGGCCGGTGTGATCGCTGCTGTCCGCGAAAGCACTCTCACCGTCCGGGCTGGAAACGGCGTAGAGGTTGATATACTGATACATCCCGATGCTTACATACGCAGAGATAAAGAAAGGGTTCAGCCGGAAGACGCCGAAGCTAAGCTTAAGCGCGGCGACCAGATCATCGCATCCGGCGACGTAAACGAGGATTTGGTCCTCGTTGCTGTGGTGATATCGGCGGCGTCTCCCGACTATGCTTTTGACGGCGCCACCGTGCTTAAACTGATTTTCGAGGAGAGCACTTTTCTGATAAAAACGTCCGACGGAGCGGTGCTTAAAGTACTAACTGCGCCAGGAACCAGCATACAGAGATGGGGCTATCCTGCCGATTTTATGGATGTACCGGTGGGATCAACAGTAGATGTAAGAGCTGTTAGCATTCCGGACGGAAGGTTGCTTTTAACCAGCCTGGATGTGGTAGAATAAACACGATTGGCGCGCTGAAAACAGGGCGTTCTCTAACTATGCAGAACCCTATTCGAGCGCAAACGCTTTTGGCGGCAGGCTTTCTGCTTGCTGTGTGCGCAGCGGCGAACGCGGGCACCCAAACTGGTGTAATC
>JBMFPP010000192.1:0-5519 GCA_049969055.1 Armatimonadota bacterium
TGAATGTGCTAACCGGCAGAGCGGCTGCAAATGTTCCCAGAACAACCTCGGTTTTGGATGTGGAGGCAGGTCCTTTTGTGGTTATAGATGCCCCTGGCGCCGGCGAGGGTGGTGTTCGGGATCGGCTGGAGCAGGTGCTTGCATCTGTTCGCGGTTGTGATCTTGTGGTTTTTGTGTTTGATGCAACTGTTGGGGTTGACGACTCTGCGCTTGGATTTTACCAAGAGGTAAGGACCTTGGGCAGACCGGTTGTTACGGTGGTGAATAAGATTGACCTGCTGAAGCGCGATGAGGAAGACGGCGTGCTTTCTGCCGCCGAGCGGCTTTTGGGGGTGAAGCCCCTGCCGGTGTCTGCTTTGGGAGGAAGGAACGTCGGCAAACTGTTGAAGGCAATGGTGGAGGCAGACCCCCGTGTGTTGAACACGGCGGCGGATCTTCTGCCGGTTCACAAACGGGCGGCGGCGTGGTCTCGCATTACAGCGGCATCTGCGGTGGCCGCGGGCATCGGGCTGGAGCCTTTGCCCTTGGCCGATGCAGTTCCTCTGGTTTTGCTTCAAAGCGCCTTGGTGGTGGAAATTGGCAAAATATACGGATACAAACCGAGTTTTAACAGCGCGAAAGAGCTTTTTGGGGTTCTTGGAAGCGGGTTGCTACTGCGCCAGGGCTTTCGGCAGTTGGTTAAGGTTGTGCCGGGTTTGGGAGCTGGAGCCAGCGCTGTGTACGCGGCGGCAGGCACAGCCGCAATCGGTTACGCGGCAATGCTTTGGTACGAAACAAGAAGTTTTGACGATCAATCAATCTCTGTTGGTTTGTCAAAACCTCTTGCAAGAAGTTTTGACGTTCAATCAAGCGTTGTTGGTTTGTCAAAACTTCTTGGCGGCAGAACATTGAGCGACGAGGATCTGCGCGAGGCTTACAGGCGGTCGCTGAAGTGGTTTGCGGATTCTGCGAAGCGCGGGAGGCCGCTTTTACCGCTTCCGGGCTCGGGGCTGGACGTAAGCTGGGAAGGGAACGGGCGGTGCGAGGGTGCGTGACGAGGCGTTTGGCCGACGGTTTCAGCAATGCTTCGAGGGGTGCAGTGATAAATTTGCGGTTGCGAGAAAGAGAGGGAAGAGTATGTTGTTGTATAGAAAACCCAAAGCTTTCACGTTGATAGAACTGCTGGTTGTGATAGCGATTATCGCCGTGCTTGCGGCGATATTATTTCCCGTTTTCGCAAGGGCACGGGAGCAGGCGCGCACTACCCACTGCGCCAGCAACCTTCGGCAAATCAGCAAGGCTATGCACATGTACTTCTCCGACTGGGACGATACCCTGAATCCGTTTGAAAGCTATTTCACTTGGGGTGACAAATTCGGCTGGACTAATAGGGTGCGCATGTACAACAAAACGCCAACCCTCTTCCAGTGTCCTTCTGATGACCACAACTTCAGCTACACCGAAAACTCGAACGCCACCAGTTTAACTCCATACATTCAGCCGGTGCAGGATGCTTATGTATCTGATATCAAAAATCCGTCAAAGTTTATTCACTTTGCGGATTGCCCGGGCTCGGGAACCAGGCCGATGAATTTGGCGCTGAACAAGGCACAGGAGTGGGATACCGGTGACGCAGACATTGATACAAACGACCAAGTGGACGGCAATGTTTACGGCGGTTCGAAAACCAGAACCAACAGACCCATTACGACTCCCGGGTTGAATTATCTGTACATCTATTTTCCTGGGAGGCACAACGGCGGCAACAACATCGTATTTTTTGATGGGCACGTTAAGTGGTTTTACGATTGGAAGCCCGATCAAATGACCCTGCGCCGCGACGGATAAGCGAACAGGATGTTTTGACGTTCGATTAGTTTCCAGAACTTTCCGGGGTTTATTTTAGAATCTCTCCGGTTTTGTTGGACCAAAGGAGAAGGTCAAGCTCGTCGAAGTCGATTTGTATCGAGTCTGCCCATTCCTTCATTTTGCCTTCGATTTCCAAGTACTGCCGCGCGTTTTTGGGAGGGTTTGGAGAGGGAATGACCCCGAATTCGTGGAGACTGCGGAGCACGTGTTTGTCCAGTATGGCGTACCCTCTGAAGCCGATGTTGCGCAGGAAGTGACTGGCTTCTTTGTAGCCAATTCCTTTGATGTTCGGATTCTCTGCAAAGAAGCGGCGGCGCTCGTAATGGTCGGTAAGCGATTCCAGCAGTGACTGCATGCGCAGGTCGTATTTGCGTTGGAGGTAGTCACGGGTGTGGACAATATAGGCGGCGCGGGCAGCCGGATATAGGTGCAGGCCGTTTATGGCGTTCAGAAGCTGGGTTTCGTTGCCTGTTAGCAGGATGGGGCGAACGGCCTCCACGCACCGCAGACCCATGCGGGCGCTGGCACCTGCCGTGAATATGCAGAAGACGAGCTCTTCGAAGATGGCGCGGTCGCCGCGGCGGTAGGTTTCTTCAAATTCCGCCAGCCGCGCGCGTATGGCGCCGCGTTTGGCTTCGTGGGCTTTGCGCAGTTCTTCGATGGTCACTTGGCATCCCCTGCCTGCTGGCAGGCAGTTAAATAAGTGTGGGGCCGACACACAGCCGGCCCCCTTTTGTTTTGAGTGGTGCAAAAGTTTCTGGCAGGCTTACTCCAGTCCAACAGCCATGCGGTTGATGACCACGGCATCTCCAACGGTTATTCGTCCGTCTGGGCGGCCTTTGGGTGCCACGTCCGCGGCGGCTATCTGGGCCGGGGTGGGTTGTATCTTTCCGACCACGATCATCAGGCAGATTTGTGCGTCGCGCACTGTAACCCTTCCATCACCGTCCAAATCGCCTTTGCGGACACCGATAATGGGCGCCGCCGACGCGACCAGCGGCAGTAAGAGCGAGGCGAGGATGCTCACCAAAGCGAGGTACAGCAGGGTTCTGCGCATTTTTACTCTCCTTTCACATTGCCAATCGGAGCGTTTAAAGGTTAAAACGCTGGCTTCTCAGAAAACGTTTCCACTGTGCCGTCTGCCATTATATAGACGTTCCCATCTTTATGACGCGGCGGGCTTGGGATTGTTTCTCCCGTGCCGGCTTGATTTGGCTTGCCGGTTGTGGTTTCGTAGAGAAGCACCGTCTTGAAGCCGTTTTTGATATCTTTCATCACTGCGCCGCTCAGCTTCTCGTTCATGGCGAAGCTAACTTCGTGGCCTGCTTCGGTATCGGCGGGGCATTTGAGCACGCTCGGGTTGGTCAGATACGGGCGTATTGCGTCGGTCCAATTGGATGCTTCCGGCAGGCGGCCGTCGTTGTTCAATGCGTACAGCTGGAATGCCACGGCGATCTGGCGTGCGTTGGCTTTGCACAGAGGTGTGGTATCGGGCTGTGTGGGCTGAGGCGTTGCGGGCTTGGTTTCCTGAGCGGCTGGCTTGGATTCTGTTTTCGGTTTTTCCTCCGCCTTTGCAGATTCAGGAGCACCCATAGTTTTGGTAAGGTCAATGCGCCATTGACCTTTTTCTTTAACCAGCACGATGTCCGTTGGTATTGGCACATACTGGCGGACCTTCACCGTGGCTTGGTCGCCTTTTACTGTAACTTTTTCAACGCGGCTGTCGGCAACCGATTCTCCGCCTATGAGAAGAGCTTCTCCCGCAACCGCAAGCACTGCTCCGAAGGTGGCGCGAACGTTTCTGGCTTGAGACCTCCATTCTTCTGCAGTCCATCTTTTCTTCGAGCTGTCCGAAAGCAGGGCGTAAGACTTATCATCCTCTTTTCGGTCTCGGTACTGCAGGTACTGGCGCACTACTTCTTCCGGGGAAAGCACTTTTGCCTGGGCCGGCTTTTGTGCTGGTTTTGCGGGAGCGGGAGTAGCGGCGGCCGGTTTGGCCGAGGCTCCGGTTTGCGTTTTGGATGCGGTTTCTTTAGCCTTGGGAACGGCTGGCTGGATCTTTTCGGTTTTCTCGGGAGCTTTTTGTGGTGTTTTCTGGGCGGGTGCCTGTGCCGACCATGCGATCGCGGCAGTCAGCACCGCCGCCGCGGCGGTAAATGCTAATCGCTTTGCGAACACAGTTGGTTCCTCACTCCTTTCTGGCTCTATGTCATTCTATCCGCACAGAGAGAGACTGTCAACGTTGCATGCACACAAATGCCTGTGAAACAGTACATGCCCAAGGGAAGCTGGACGGCTCTGTGGAAAGAAGTTTTCTGAGGGTCGAGAGGTTTGATGCCGATGGATGCTTCAGATCTCGGCCGGCGGCTTTATCAAGATAGAGAGGTTTGACATGAAAGGAGAGGCTAACGCCGGTGGTTTGGTGAAGGACTTTGAAGCTCACAATGCTGAGGTGAAAGAGGTTTGGGACGCTTACCGCCGCAGGGAGCCAGTGCGCGTGCCCGTGGTGTTTGGCATGAATGTGCGCTACACCATGTTTCGTCGGGAAACGAACCCGGCGGGTGTTACTTTCCAGCAGTATATGGAAGACCCGCAGGTGATGTTGGAGTATCAGCTGTACCACCAGTGGTGGGTTCGCCACAATGTTCCGCAGGATGCGGAGATGGGTCCACCAAGGGACGGGTGGCATGTGGGCGTCGATTTTCAGAACACCTACGAAGCGGCGTGGCTGGGGTGCCCGCTTCGGTTCTATCCAAATCAGGTGCCCGATACCGAGCCGATTCTCAAGGATGAGGACTCGAAAAGGATGCTTTTTGATCGGGGGATTCCAGATCCGTTTGAAGGCGGCCTTATGAAGCGGAATTGGGAGTTTTACGACTATTTCAAACAGAAGCAGGCGGAGGGGTTTACTTACCAGGGTTTGCCTATTGTCGGAGTAAGCCCAACCGGGCTTGGGACCGACGGCCCCGTAACGGTTGCCTGCAACATCCGCGGTGCCACGCAGTTCTTCACGGATCTTCTGGCGGATACCGAGTACGCCTTACAGCTTCTGGATTTCATTACCGAGGCCATAATACTAAGGATTAAGGCTTACCGCAGGAGGTTAGGTCAACCGCTTAAGACGCAGGGCTGGGGTTTCGCAGATGACTCGATACAGCTGATTTCAACAGAGCTGTATCAGAAATTGGTTTTCCCGTTCCACAAGCGTTTGGTAGAAGCCTTTTCTGAAGGGGGGCCGAATTCAGTGCACCTGTGCGGCGATGCCACGCGCCACTTCCTATTTATGCGCGATAACCTCAATATCCAGAGCTTCGATACGGGCTATCCGGTGGATTTTGCGTGGCTTAGGAGGGCGTTGGGTCCAGACGTGGAGATATTGGGTGGGCCGTCGGTGGTGTTTCTGGCTTCCGCCTCGCCGAGTGAGGTGCGGCGCGAGGTGAAAAGAATTCTCTCATCGGGCATTATGGAAGGCGGGCGGTTTATACTGCGGGAGGGCAACAACATGCCGCCGGATGTGCCTCTGGAGAATATCGCCGCTGTGTATGAGGCCGGAAAAGAGTTCGGGAGGTACAGCCGGTGAGCAGTATGACTTCCAAAGAGCGCATGCTTGCCGCTTTTCGGGGGCAGGAAGCCGACTGTGTTCCGGTTGCCCCGGACATTTCAAACATGAT
>JBMFPP010000193.1:0-5504 GCA_049969055.1 Armatimonadota bacterium
GTGGAGGAGACGGGTGCCACCTTCGAGGAGAATGCGGTGAAAAAGGCGGTGGAAGCAGCCAGAATCACGGGCCGCATCTCTTTGGGAGAAGACTCCGGCCTGGAAGTGGATGCTTTGTGCGGAAGCCCGGGGGTTTATTCCAGCAGGTTTGCCGGACCAGACGCCACCGACGAAGACCGCAACCGCCTGATACTTGAGCAGCTTTCGGGAGTACCATGGGAAAAACGCACCGCAAGATACCGCGCGGTGGTTGCTGTGGCCACTCCGGACGGGCGTGTTGAAGTTTCACACGGCGTGTGCGAAGGGATAATTGCGGAACAGCCGGACGGTTCCAACGGGTTTGGGTACGATCCGATCTTCTTTTACCCTCCTTTCGGATGTACATTCGGCCGCGCCGCCCCAGAGATGAAAAACAGCGTAAGCCACCGCGGCCAGGCGCTGCGCGGCATTTTGCCGGCCCTCCGCAAGCTAATTCAATCCGCCAAAGAGCGGTAGTACTCCATAAGTATCTTTATTACCTCCGGGCGGCTGAACTCCGGAGGAGGCGTCTCCCCTGAAGAGAGCATCTCCCTGAGCTTTGTGCCGCTTATGCTGAGCTGTTGGTCGTGCGGATGGGGGCACGTTTTAGACGTTGCCATGGAGCCGCATGTGCGGCACCAGAAGGCGTTTTCGAATTTGATGGGGCGGATGACCAGCTCGTTTGGTGGAATTTCGTCGAAAATTTTCTGCGCGTCGAAGGGGCCGTAGTAGCTTCCCACTCCTGCATGATCTCTTCCCACACACAGGTGGCTGCAGCCGAAATTCTGCCGTATTATTGCATGCAGAACAGCTTCCCTGGGGCCGGCATACCGCATTTCCATTGGGTATACTTTCAACACAACCCGATCTTTGGGATAATAGCCGTCGATCAATGCTCTGTAGCACTTCATGCGAACCTCAGCGGGAATGTCGCCTTCTTTAAGTTTTCCAACGATGGGGTGTATGAACAAGCCGTCTGCCATTTCTAAAGCAACCTTGGTGATGAACTCGTGTGAGCGGTGGATGGGGTTCCGAGTTTGAAAGGCGACAACCGTGCTCCAACCGCGCTCTTGAAAGACGGCGCGCACCTCGCGGGGGCGGGCATATTCCGGAAACCGCTCCGGGTATCCGCACTCGCTGAGAACGCTTACGGGTCCGCCCAAACACACTTCTCCCTGGGAAAAAAGTTTGACAACGCCGGGATGCGCTTCGTCGTCGGTACGGTAAACGTTCAACGCTTCATCGCGCTTGGAGTAGGTGTACCTTTCCTGAACATCCATTGTGCCCACGATTTCACCAGTCTCGCCGTCAACAAGCGCAATGGTTTGCCCATCCTTGATGCTTTTTGCCAATGCATCATCTACGGTGAGAGTTATCGGAATGGGCCACAGTGTTCCATCCGCCAGGTGCATGTCGAAGGTGCTGGAGATGTAGTCCTTCCGGCACATGAACCCAGTCAGCGGGCTGAAAGCCCCCATCCCGATCATCAGCAGATCGGAAACCTCTCGCGATGAGAGCGGCACCTTGGGCAGTTGGCAGGCATGCTCCAACCGATCCTTCACTTCGTCCGGTGGAGCAAGCCTTGGGGTGAGAACACCGCCGTGCGGCGGCACTAAAGAAGATGCCATCAGCGCGTTAACCCCCTCCTTGAGGTGTTTCTTGGGTCTAAAAGCTTGTTCGGCCTCAGCTTACGCCCATCACCGCGGAAAGCTCCTCGGGTGTATGTCTCCACGCAAACTCGGCGAAGCTTTCTCCAGGGGCTTTGGAAGCTGTGTAGAACCGCAGTAATCTCTCCAGGCAGTGCTTCACCTGGTCGGCGGGAACCCTCCTGGCTGTTGGGCGCGCGAACCTCGGGTTGCTTCCAAATTGGGCACCGAGCCAAATATCGTAAGCCTCCACTCTGGCGCCGCCGATGGCTGTGAGGCGCCCTTGGAGCCCGATATCGCCGATTTGGTGCTGGCCGCATCCGTGTGGGCACCCGCTTACGTGAATCCTCACTGCAGTGTCCAGCGCAACCGTCTTCTCGAGGTCCTGAACAAGCCTGCACATCAAGCTTTTCGTTTCTGTAAGGGCCCGGTTGCAAAACTCACTACCGGTGCAGGCGACAGCCCATCCGCTAAGGGCGTAAGGGTTACAGCTTAGGCCCTCTTCCTCCAGCGTGCAGACAATCCCCTCCAGCTTCTCCTCTGGGATGTGCGGAATAAGAACGTTCTGCTGGTTTGTGGTGCGCAGTTCACCTGTACCGGCCTCGCTTGCCAGCTGGGCCAGCACACGCATCTGCCGGGCCTGGAGCCGGCCTGCAAGCACCGAGGCGCCCACCCAATAGAGGCCGTTTTGCTTCTGTTGATGTATTCCGAGGTGGTTGCCCCGAGTCCTGCTCAACGGCAGTAGGACATCCTCTGCCAATGAAGGTTTCCAGTCCAGCCTACCGAGCACCTCCTCCTCAAAGCGTTCAATTCCCCAGTCCGACACCAGGAACTTCAGGCGTGCACGCATTCGGTTCTGCCGGCACCCAAAGTCCCGAAAGACCTCCACCACCGCTCGGCATACATCCACTAACCGGCCCGGCGGCACCAACATTTTCATGGGTTTGGCGAACATTGGTTGAGCAGACAGCCCACCGCCAGCCAACAGTCGGAAAGCGAGTTCTTGTCCGCCTCCGTTGGTGTTAAGCCTCACAGCAACCGCGCTTAGGTCGTGGATTTCGGGGTGAATGCAGTTGCACGGGCATGCTGTAACTGCGATTTTGAACTTGCGAGGCAGGTTTGAAAACAGCCGGTTGTTCAAAAAGAACCGCGTAACTGCTTCGGCAAACGGTTCCGCATCGATGGGCTCCTGCGGATGCAAACCCGCTACGGGGCATGTTACAACATTGCGCACCGTATCCCCACACGCACCCGTTGTGGTTAGCCCTACGGAGTCCAACCTGACCAGTATATCGGGCACATTCTCGATCGCGATCCAGTGAAATTGGATATTCTGGCGCGTTGTGATGTCTGCGAAACCCCTGCCGTACTTCTCTGCGATATCCGCAAGCGTCGACAGCTGTGCGGATGTCAGCCGGCCTCCAGGTATTTTAACTCTCAGCATAAAGTGCCCTGCCTTCGGCTTCTGCTCGTACAAACCGTACCACCGAAAGCGCTGGAGATCGTCGGGGTGGACGCTGAAATAACCGCATTGGGCCGCGCGGAGGATATCGCTGTGAGCATCCAAGCCGTCTTTCTCAGCCTTAATGCGTTCGATTTCGCTCATGTGCGAAGCACCTCATCGTTTTATGTGCAGGCCGCACTCTTTGTGCTCCGGGGCCTCCCACCACCAGCGGCCTGCCCGGATATCCTCTCCGGGTTGAACCGCCCGCGTGCACGGCACACAGCCGATGCTTGGAAAACCCTTGTCGTGCAGGCTGTTGTAAGGCACATCGTTTGCTTTGATGTAATCCCACACTTGCTCATGAGTCCAGTCGGCCAGCGGGTTGAGCTTGAGGATGGTGCCGTGCGCTTCGTCTACCTCTGCTTTGGAGATCAGAGAGCGTGTGACCGACTGCTCTCTCCTCAAACCCGTAATCCATGCATCTAAGTTAGACAAAGCTCTTCCAAGCGGCTCCACCTTCCGTACGAAACAGCACTCTTGCCGGTCTTCCACCGAAGCATAGAACGAATTCGGTCCTTTCTCCCTCAGCAGGCGTTCCAAAAGGTCGTTTTTGGGGCAGTACACCTCGAAGTTCAAGCCGTACCGTTTTCTGCATCTTTCCATCACGTCGTAGGTCTCCTGGTGAAGCCGGCCTGTATCAAGCACGAAAACCCTTGGGTTGTTCGCCGCTTTGGTTATCATGTCCAGCAGGACCACGTCCTCTGCGCCGAAACTGCATGCCAGGGCCACCCTTTCGCCGTAATGCTCCACCGCCCATTTCACGATCTCATGGGCTTGCATTTTTTCCAATTCGTCCGCCGTGTGATTCGGTTTGCAGACATTCAATTCACCCATTATCTCCTCCCTAAAGGCCCAGAGTGTTGTTTCTGAGGTATTCTATGCGCCTGCGCCTCCATCGGTAATACAGCACTTGGCACAGAAACACCGTTCTAAGCGCTATACCAACAAAGAAGCCGAGCGCAAGCACCTTCTCTCCAACCGCCGCGCTGTAGAGCATCACCAGGAGGCGCCCCGTTAAATTGCTAAGAGGGAAAAGAAGGCTTATTTCGTCGGACTCCTTAACGCGGTGAAGCCTTATCACCTGCGGCGCGTATGATCCCTCCATCAACCACATGGCCACCACGATTAACCAGCTCCACAATGCAGAAAACCCTCCTCCGACGAACGCCCTCCGCTTCAACTCCTTGCCCAAGGAGCGCCCGCCGTGCTGTATCTGCCCATCGGCCCACCTGTTGGCAATCCACTTCGCACTGCCTACAGCGGGCGAAGAAGTAATGTTGACTAAATTAATCAAGATAACTGTGTTTATTATAAACTTCTTCACAGCAAATGTCAAGGCTCTCTAGTTTGCTTCCAGGAGTTTTCTAAGGGTATTGGGGGTAATGATATTAAAGCCAACGGTTAAGCGTCCCCTTCGCTTTGCTGTGCTTGATGTGTTATCATGCCGATTGGAAGGGTTGATGGACAACCAATTGCGTTTGTTTTTCCGCGTGGAGCTGAAGTTGTATTGCGAAAGGACCGATAAATACTTGGTATGCGGATAATTTTCATGGGAACGCCGGAGTTTGCGGTTCCCAGCTTACATGCGCTGCTGGATGCCGGGCACGAGGTGCTTGCAGTTGTAACCCAGCCCGACAAACCCGTGGGGCGAAAGCAAGTACTGACACCGCCTCCGCTAAAAGCGGCCGCTTTGGAACGCGGCTTGCCGGTGCTTCAGCCGGAGCGAGTGAGGGATGAGGGGTTTCTTTCAGAGATTCGGCGGTTGGCTCCGGAGCTGGTTGCATACGCGGCGTACGGAAAGATTTTGCCAAAAAGCTTTTTGGATATACCGCCCCACGGATGCCTGAACGTGCATGCATCGCTTCTGCCAAAGTACCGCGGCGCCGCACCCATACAGTGGGCGTTGATAAACGGCGAAACGGTTACCGGTATAAGCATAATGCGAGCGGATGAAGGTCTTGACACTGGTCCTGTGCTGTTACAGCGTGAGGAACCGATACATCCTGATGATACGGCGGGCACTCTATCCGAGCGGCTGGCACGCTTAGGCGCGGAGGCGCTTGTGGAGGCTGTACGGTTGATAGAGCTCGGCCGGGCTGTTTACACACCCCAAGACGATGCTCAGGCCACGTACGCGCCGATGTTGAAGCCGGAGCATGCGATTTTAGACTGGAGTGAACCGGCGGAAGTCCTGCGGAACCGTGTAAGGGGATTGAACCCGAAGCCTGGGGCGGTGGCGTCGATGGGAGGTCGAGATGTGAAAATATGGCGCGCTGCCGTGGTGGAAGGGAACCCGGAGGCAGAGCCGGGGGTGCTGATAGCGCTTTCGCGCGAGG
>JBMFPP010000194.1:0-5501 GCA_049969055.1 Armatimonadota bacterium
AACTCGATGTCCATCCATTGGAGAAGATCATCCAGCACCAACATCTTCGGAGCGGACAGCAAGGCACACACCACTGCAAGCCGCGCCAGTTCACCGGGTGTAAGTCTGGCGCAGAGAAGATCCCGCCGATCCGATAAGCCAAACGTGCGGAGGAGCCGAGCTGTAAGCGGCTTCTCTTCGCTTGGGTCAAGGCCTCGCAGTCTGGCATGCAACCGGGTGTTTTCCACAACCGTCAGCATTTGGTCGACGCCGGCCGCCCCAAAAGCCGCGCTGGACAGCCGCCTTACAGCATCCGGAGAATCACCAACCGAGTGCCCCCAAACGAGCAACCGGCCTGAGGTCGGCGTTTGAAGGCCGCACAGCATCTGCGCTAGCAGGGTTTTCCCTCCGGCTGGGGGACCGAGAAGTGCTACCGTCTCACCCTCGTAGAAGGTTAAGGTGATATCGCGCAGACACCAAAGATCTCCACGACCAAATCCAACCTTCTCGGCTTCTACGGCTGATGCGGACATACTTTCTTAGGCATTGCCCCGACGCAGACGGCATTTCACTGCCGCCGCATGCGCAGAGAATCCCTCGGCCTCCGCCAAAGTTACGGCTGTCGGGGCTACGGCTTCCAGCGCCTCACGCGAATATGCTATCAGGCTCGAACGGGTGAGAAAATCCTCCACACTGAGAGGGGAGGAAAATCTGGCAGTGCCTCCGGTGGGAAGCACATGGCTTGGACCCGCGACGTAGTCGCCCACAGGTTCAGGCGTCCACTCGCCGATAAGAATGGCCCCCGCGTTGCGAATCAACGGAAGCAAACCCCAAGGATCCGATACAATGAGTTCCAAATGCTCGGGCGCCACCAAGTTTACCAACTCAGCCGCTTCGCGCAGGTCCTTCGCTACCACAAGGAATCCGGTAGAGCGAACCGAACTTTCGGCCATTTCCCGGCGCGGGAGGGCTGAAAGCTGTTTCTCCAGCTCGAGCTGAACCTTTCGGGCAAGGTCTTCACTAGTTGTTACCAGCATGCATAAAGACTCCCCGCCAATGCCGCCGTGCTCTGCTTGGGAGAGCATATCTGCCGCCACCCACTCCGGCCGTGCGGTTTCATCGGCTAGCACCACTACCTCGCTTGGGCCGGGGAGAGATTCGATCCCAACCTGCCCGAAAACGAGCTTCTTGGCCAGAACAACGTACGGACCCCCGGGACCGCATATTTTGTCAACGCGCGGCACGGTCTCCGTTCCATAAGCCATGGCGGCGATCGCCAAAACTCCCCCGAGCTTGTAAATCGCAGAAACCCCGGCTTCTTGCGCGGCTACGAGAACCTCGGGAGTGGCATGCCGCGGAGGCGTGCACATAATGATCTCTCCAACACCAGCCACGCGGGCTGGAATGGCTGTCATCAGCACGGTTGACGGGTACGTAGCTGTCCCCCCGGGAACATAAAGGCCAACCCTTGCCAGAGGCTTAACTACCTGTCCGAGAATGACACCGGTTTGATCGGTAAAGAACCATGATTCGGGCCTCTGCTTCTCGTGAAACCTGCGGATGTTGTTGGCCGCCTGGCGCACCGCAGACAGGTATGCGTCGGTCACCGCTTTGTACGCTGCTTCAAACTCATCGTCGCCCACCGAACGCGCTTGAAACGGTATGCCGTCAAAACGAACAGAGTGCTCCATCAAAGCGGCATCCCCGCGCGCACGCACATCATCTATGATGGCCTTAACCTCGGCCTCTTTTTCCGGAGGAAGCGCGATCTTCTTCTTAAGCCTTTCCGCTATACTGTCGATGGATTCCTCAGCAGTGTGTATGAGTTCCATAACTATTTCCTAGGCCGACTCCAGCTCCGTGATTTCGGCAAGCACAAGGTCAGCAACGTTTATGGGGAAAGATAGGCACGGCTCCAAGGGATCTTCGTTGCCGCTTGGTTCCTGGGCGTGGGGACATTCGTGCTCGTGTCCTGGATCGTGTGCACAGTGGCTTCTGAACGAACACCAGTATTTTTCCGCCGAAACGATCTGAGAGCCGTCTTCGCTGAAAACCGGGTTAACTATGAAAACCTTAACCGCGTGGCCGGCGTAACGGCAGTACGGGTAAGTAAAAACAACGGGAGCTTTGCCTTCAGACATATTCCAGAGTTCCCTTTCTTTAACCAGCTCTGTGCAGATTGTAACAACCCCGTAGCGGCCTCGTCAAATATTTCAGGATGCCGTTGCAACGCACTGTAACCCAGAAACGGTTGTTTGAAACCGCAGAAGCTGGTGCTTTACAATGATGATTAGTGAATGGTGCCTTTGCAACTTTTTGTGTAAGTGCCCCAGGTTATGAAGGAAAGGCGAAAGCCTGCGAGACTCGAAGATGAAACGCAAAAGCATTCTTTATTTTTTCATCTCCCTTCTGACGCTTTACCTGCCTTTGACCTGCAGTTCATCACGGGCGGCTGTAAACGCTTCAGCGTCTACCAGTTCCGATGCGGTTCCGCGAATTCCGCTGGAAACTAGGATCCAGAATGAGCCGCTGTTTGTTCCAGGGAGGCTTTTGGTTAAACTACTGCGCGGTGCTGACCCCGTTTCAACCTTCCGCGATCTTGGAGTTGAACCTGTGGATCGAATTCCGCAGGTGGATACCTGGATTGTGAAAGTTCCGGAGGGCGCGGAGCTGAAAACAGCAGGGAAACTGCAGAAAGATATTCGGGTTGAATACGCCGAGCCGGATCACTATGTGCACGAGCTTTTGATCCCAAACGACCCGCTTTTCAGCCGTCAATGGCACCTTTCCCTGGTCGACTGCCCCGGCGCTTGGGATATTGCCACCGGAAGCTCAGACATTATCATCGCTATACTTGATACCGGCATCGACCTAACCCACCCGGAATTCACTGGAAAGCTCGTTGCCGGTTACAATGCGCTTACGCAGACCGGCTCTCCTGTGGACAACCGCGGGCACGGAACCCACGTTGCTGGTATAGCCGCGGCGCTTACCAACAACGGCATCGGCGTGGCGGGTGTAAGCTGGGGCGCACGGATAATGCCGATAAAGGTTTTGGATACCGGAGGCCGCGGCTCCGACAGCACGATTGCTCGCGGGATTAACTGGGCTATTGATAACGGTGCCAAGGTTATAAACCTCAGCCTCGGTGGGACAAGCTACAGCAACACCGTTTACAACAGCGTGCAGAGAGCGCGGCGGTCTGGCGTGCTTTTATTTGCCGCCGCTGGAAACGACTATCTTTCTGGAAACCCCAGGCTGTATCCAGCGGCTTATGACGGTGTGGTAGCGGTCGGCGCCACAGACAACTTGGACCGGCGCGCGTCTTACTCTCAAACCGGCGACTACATACAGTTCGTAGCACCGGGCGGCGATCCTTATGGAGACGACGATGCAGACCCCAACCACTGGATCACCAGCACCTGGCGCCGCGCTTCAGGCACGGCTTACGCAATGGCATCTGGAACATCCCAATCCAGCCCCATCGCCGCCGGTTTGGCCGCCCTGATTTGGTCCGTTAAGCCGGATCTCTCATCTGATGAAGTTCTGGAGATAATGAGATCTACGGCAGTTGATCTCGGCAAACCGGGGTGGGATCCAGAATACGGATACGGACGCATAGATGTGGGAGCCGCGCTTAGGGCGGTCGGCGGCACCGGCACCAAGAACGAGATGAGGGCATTCATAACGGCCCCTAAACCAGGCGAATTTATATCGGGGATTGTAGGGGTTCACGGAAAGATAGAGGGGAGCGGCATCGTCAGCTACCGGGTGCAGTTCGGAATAGGAGATAACCCGAAATCTTGGTATGATCTGGCATCGAAAAACGGGGTCCCCCCTCCGGAAGGCGTTGTAGCACAGTGGGACACAACCCAGCTTGTGGACGGCACTTACACCCTAAAGCTTGTGGCCTCAAGTGCCGGTGGGATGAGTTCGGAATCTGCCCCTGTGAGCGTGGTTGTGGATAATACCCCGCCGGTCGCTGAGGTGGAAAGCCCTTACACTGGCTCGGTGATTTCCGGAATCATGGACGTCACGGTAAAAGTGAAGGAGCCCAACCTTTCAGCAGTGGCTGTGCAGTACGGGCGCGGAGAAGCTCCTTCCGTATGGTTCGATCTTGAACCCGTTAACTCAGATAACGGCGTTTACAGGGTTACATGGGACACGTTTGGGCTTCCCGGTGGGACCTACACTATAAGAGCGATTGCGTCGGATAAGGCCGGGAACGTCGGTATAGCATGGTCTACAGTGGAGGTGCAAACGCCGGTCCTGGGCGACATCGACGGAGACAGCAGGGTAACCGTGGCAGATGCGGTGCTGGCACTGCGTATAGCGCTCGGAGTTGTCGAGTCGCCCCCGGAAATCCTCCGGGTGGCAGATCTAGCGCCTGTGGAGAACTCCACAGGATCCCGCGGTGACGGCGCGATTACCGTAGCAGATGCTGTTCTTATTCTCCGGATGGCTGTGGGAATTTCGTAAGGAAAAAGAACGCCGAGCCGCATAGGCACGGCGCTCCTCCAAACCTTCTGTGCTCGAGGGCGAAAACACGCAAAAAAAGCCGCGAGTCTTCACGCCTCCAAGAGCACAAGGTGACGTCACCGCTTTTGTATTATCGCCAATTCGCGCGATTTCTTTACCTCTAAGAGCGAAACCTTGACAACTCACAAGAATGTAAACACCCTTATGTTGCCGCCGATTTGTGTCGATATCTCATTCGAGCAGGCTGTTCCAGAGCCGAAACAGCTCAATATCACGCCTGAATTTTTGGATCCAACTCCCATGGAAAGCGAAAGCCGCAGTTTGATAGAACCCGCAAGAGAAGCAGAAACGCTTCTTTGGCAGATCCGTCGACTGCAGACATGGCTGGTGGTCCTCGGCATTAGCCAGGTCAGCCTGTTAGCCAGCATGGTTGCTTTGGGAGTGCTCGTTGCAAGCAGGGTTGACCGTCGTGCACAGCAGGTTGGAATTGCGCCATCCACGGTGCGTGCAAGGCGAATCGAGGTGGTGAATTCGCAAGGCAGAGTGGTTGCCGCACTAGGCGGAGGAGAAAACAATCAATCTGCACTGCACCTCCTAACTCCGGATGGTAAAGAAAGAGTGACTCTAGCATCATCCGACCGGGCTGGAGCAACTCTGATTTTGAGAGATGCCGTAGGGAGGCCGCGGGCACTCCTTAAAACCGATCAAGAGGGGAGGGCGGAACTGCACCTGCTGAGCGCATTGGGAAAGAGCGTTTTCAACGCACTGGTTGGCGCGGAGCGCGGGGTAACAATGCGTATATGCGATTCGGCTGGAAATCCCAGAATCCAGTTGCTAGTAGCTGAAGATGGGCATCCCGGTGTAGTTCTGTCGCACAGAGATGGAAAACGCAGAGCGGTTTTGTTTGTGGACAACCAAGGCAACCCTTCTTTGGCTCTGGCAGGGCAAAGCGGAAAATCGAAAACGGTTGCACCATAGTAGAACCCCAAGTGCAAGCGGTACTCTAAGGTTTGAAGCTTAAGGCGCCATAATTGCACTGTGGG